>SDZE01000145.1 GCA_004173095.1 Bradyrhizobiaceae bacterium | reverse complement strand
ATCGCGACCACTGCTGCGCAGATGGTGCTGGACGGCGAGGATGCGGTCTATGCGCTGTGCCGCCCGCCCGGCCATCACGCCTATCGCGATCTCGCCGGCGGCTTCTGCTTCATGAACAATTCGGCGATCGCGGCGGAGCATCTGCGCACCAGGCACGAGCGCGTCGCCATCCTCGATGTGGACGTGCATCACGGCAACGGCACGCAAGGCATCTTCTATGCGCGCCCGGATGTGCTGACGGTGTCCATTCATGCAGACCCGACCGGCTATTACCCGTTCGTCTGGGGCTATGCGGACGAGAAGGGCGAAGGCAACGGACTGGGCACCAATCTCAACATTCCGCTTCCCATCGGCACCGGCGACGACGGTTTTATCGATGCACTCGCAACTGCCGAGAAGACGATCAAGTCGTTCGCGCCCACTGCCCTCGTACTCGCACTCGGCCTCGACGCGTCCGAGCATGATCCGCTGGCGGCGCTGAAAGTCACGACACCGGGCTTCAATCGCATCGGCGCGGCCGTGGCGCGCATGGGGCTGCCGACAGTGATCGTTCAGGAAGGCGGATATCTCTCCGATATCCTGGGCGCCAATCTCACCTCCACGCTCGCCGGCTTCGAATCGGCGCGCTGACCCTTCCATCGTCATTGCGAGCGCAGCGAAGCAATCCAGTTTTTCTTCACTTGGCTTCTGGATTGCTTCGTCGCTTCGCCAAGGGGAAAGCAGAAGACAGCTTTCCCTGACCTCGCAATGACGGAGAAACATCATCAACAAGAAGAACTCGAAGGACAAACTCGCATGGTCACCAATGCAGAAATTTTCGCGCGCCGCGAAGCCGCCATTCCGCGCGGCATCGGCCACTCCACGCCGATATCGGCACAGCGCGCGCTGAACGCGGAAGTCTGGGATGTCGAAGGCAAGCGCTATGTCGATTTCGCCGGCGGCATCGCCGTGCTCAACACCGGCCATTGCCATCCACACATCATGGCTGCCGTCCGCGCCCAGATGGAGAATTTCACGCACACCTGCTTCCAGGTGCTGCTGTATGAATCCTACGTGACCCTTGCCGAGCGCCTCAACAAGCTGATCCCGATCGACGGCGACACCAAGACCGCCTTCTTCACCACCGGCGCGGAAGCCACCGAGAACGCCATCAAGATGGCGCGTGCCGCCACCGGCCGTGCGGGTGTGATCGCCTTCACCGGCGGCTTCCATGGCCGCACCCACATGACGATGACCATGACCGGCAAGGTCTTCCCCTACAAGAAGGGCTTCGGCGGCGCCATGCCGGAAGTCTGGCATGTGCCGTTCCCGGCCGCGCAGCTCGATGTCACGGTCGAAGAATCCCTGAAGTATCTGAACTTCCTGTTCAAGGCCGATATCGACCCGGTCCGCGTCGCCGCGCTGATCATCGAGCCCGTGCAGGGCGAAGGCGGCTTCCACCAGGCGCCGCCGGAGCTGATGCGCGCGCTGCGCAAAATCTGCGACGAGAACGGCATCGTCTTCATCGCCGACGAAGTGCAGACCGGCTATGGCCGCACCGGCAAGATGTTCGCGATGGAGCATTACGACGTCAAGCCCGACCTCATCACCGTGGCCAAGAGCCTGGCCGGCGGCTTCCCGCTGTCGGGCGTGATCGGCAAGGCTGGCATCATGGACGCGGCCGATCCGGGCGGCCTGGGCGGCACCTATGCCGGCAACCCGCTGGCCATCGCGGCGGCCATGGCCGTTCTCGACGTGTTCGAGAAGGAGAAGCTCGTCGATCGCGCCAACCATATCGGTGAGCGCA
>SDZE01000489.1 GCA_004173095.1 Bradyrhizobiaceae bacterium | reverse complement strand
ACCTCGTGCTCGGCGGAAATCCGCACGATCTCGGCGACGTCGGTTAGGTTATCCAGCTTTTTGAACAGCGCCTCGAGCTTTGCCGCTGGCGATACCCAGAACAGCGCGCGCGCTGGTTTGTCGGATTTGTTGAAATAGCCGTGCGGAATCCCCCGCGGCAACCGCACGAGATCGCCGGCATGGGCGCGGACCCATTGGCCGTCCAGCTTGAGATCCAGCGTGCCCTCTTGCACCAGGATAAACTCTTCCTGGGTTGGATGGATATGAACGGGGACGAACTGGCCCGGTTCGCTGTTGGTCTCGAATGCAAAAGTGGAGTCGGTCACGGCTTTCGGGAAATAGACCTGACCGAGAATATTCCAGGTCGTGCCATCGTAACCGGTGCCGTTTTCGGTGATGCCCTTTTCAAGTGCCGCCATGGTCCAGTCCTCTCATGTTGTGCCGTTCAGGATGCTGCGCCGGCGGAAGGCCTTGCGCTAGCCATTGAACGAAATTGCTGTCCGCTGAACGAAATAATTGGAGCGGCAGGGGCCGGTGCGATGCGGTGCAGGTGCGCATTCGTTGTGCAGAGCGGCAAAATTTCCGGCGTCGAGGCGGCTTGTTTGGCTGCTGTTAGGATGACTAGTATCAATCCGGCAACGCGAGCGATCGAAGTATGGCAATGGGTGGAATGGTGGCTGCGAATGACGGCGCTGCGCCTGCCAGGCTCGCAGCCTTCGCCCGCGTCTGCACCACGGATGTGGATGAAGCCGCGGACGAGATCGGCCGCATCTTCTGTCCGCACGGGTTGGCGCCGACGGGACGCAGCGATCCCCGTTTCCACGCGCACCACAACAGCGCTGATTTCGACGGCTTTTCGATCAACTATGTGTCTTATGGCGGCTCGGTGACGATCGATCCCGGCTGCCTCGATCGATTCTTTCTTCTGCAGGTGCCCTTGCGCGGCCAGGCCCGCGTCAGCACCGGCGGTCGGCTGGTTGATGCAAGCGCCGGGCGCACGGCCTCGCTGCTGTCGCCGACGCTGCCGACGCGCATGGTCTGGCAGGACGACTGCGCGCAATTGATCCTGTTGATGGATCGACACGTTGTGGAGCAACGCGCGGCAGCCTTGGCCGAGCGTGCAGGCGGCGTGATCGAGTTCGATCCGGACATTGACCTGACGAAGCCGTTTGGCCGCGCTTTGTGCGCGCAACTCGACTATCTCGTCGATCTCGCCGAGCAGGGCGGACCGGAGCGGCCATTCTCGGCGACGCTCACCGCCATGCTGCGCGAAACCGCCTTGAGCCTGCTGCTCACCGGGCAGCGTCACAGTTTTACCGATGCGATCGCCCGGATCGAACAACGGCCGCTACCGCTGCCCGGCGTGCTGCGCAAAGCGCGGCAGTATCTCGAAACGCATGCTGCCGAGCCGCTGGATCTGGAGCGCCTGGCGGGCGCAGCCGGCATCGGTATCCGCTCGCTGCAACTCGGCTTTCAGCGCCACTTTGGCACCTCCATCTCGCAGATGCTGCAGGATATTCGGCTCGCACATCTGCATGCGCGCCTGCGCACGGCGCAGCCCTGCGAGCGCGTCACCGACATCGCCTTCGATCTCGGCTTCACGCATCCGAGCCGCATGGCCAGCGCGTATCGCGCGCGGTTCGGCGAAAGTCCCTCGGACACATTACGCCGCGGCAACTAAACGAGGATACGTCACGCCTTCCGGCCGGGTGACGACATCAGCAGTCGTTTTCTTGCAAAAGCTTGAAGTTTAAAATATATCCGGCAGGCGCATCGATGCTGGAAGGTTTGCCATGTCCGGTCTGTCCCGTTCCTCCCACGCTCTGGTCACCGGCGGCGGTCGCGGCATCGGCCGTGCCATCGCGTCCTCGCTGCTGAAGGCGGGCGCCACCGTCACCATCATGGGGCGCAATCTCGCCGCGTTGAACGAGGTGGTCGCGGCCGGCGACGCGCATCATGCGCTCGTAGCCGATGTTTCTGATCAGGTGGCGATGCATGCGGCGATTAGTGAGGCCGCGCAACGCCAGCCGATTGATATTCTAGTGGCCAATGCTGGTGCTGCCGAATCCGCGCCGTTCCTGAAATCCGATGCAGCACTGTTCCAGCGGATGATGGACGTGAACTTCATGGGCGTGGTGCATGCGGTTCATGCGGTGCTGCCTGACATGGTCGCGCGCAAACATGGTCGCATCATCGCCGTCGCATCGACGGCTGGTCTCAAGGGCTATGGCTATGTCAGCGCCTATGTTGCCGCCAAGCATGCTGTGATCGGCCTGGTGCGTTCGCTCGCACTGGAAGTCGCCACCAAGGGCGTCACCGTCAATGCGGTATGTCCCGGCTTCACCGAGACCGATCTGCTCGAAGGCTCCATCGACAATATCATGAGCAAGACCGGCCGCACGCGCGCGCAGGCTGTTGCCGAACTCGCCAAGCACAATCCGCAAGGCCGCCTCGTCAAGCCCGAGGAAGTCGCCGACGCGGTGCTCTGGCTGTGCGGCGCGGGCGCAGGTTCCATCACCGGGCAGAGCATCGCCGTCGCCGGAGGCGAGGTGTAGGCTCGCCACAACAAAACCAGGACGCTTTCAGGGAGACGACATGACCGCACTCGTGAAGAACAAGATCGCCAATCCCGTCACGCTGCCGCTCGCGGATTACAAGCCCGAGCACTTTCTGCTCAAGGTCGATGGCCGCATCGCGACGGTGACGCTGAACCGGCCGGACAAGAAGAATCCGCTGACGTTCCAGAGCTATCGCGAGCTCACAGATTTCTTCCGCGCCTGTGCGATGGACGATCAGGTCACGACCATCGTGGTCACCGGCGCCGGCGGCAATTTCTCGTCGGGTGGCGACGTGTTCGAGATCATCGGTCCGCTGATCGAGATGAACACGAAAGACCTCACCGCCTTCACGCGCATGACCGGCGATCTCGTCAAGGCCATGCGCGCCTGTCCGCAGCCGATCATCGCCGCCGTCGAAGGCATCTGCGCCGGCGCCGGTGCCATCATGGCGATGGCCTCGGACATGCGCCTTGCCGCGACCGGCGCCAAGGTCGGCTTCCTGTTCAACAAAGTCGGCCTCGCCGGCTGCGACATGGGCGCCTGCGCAATCCTGCCGCGCATCATCGGCCAGGCCCGTGCATCGGAGCTGCTCTATACCGGCCGCTTCATGAGCGCAGAGGAGGGCGAGCGTTGGGGCTTCTTCAGCCGCATCGTGTCGCCCGACGATGTGCTGGCGCAGGCGCAGACTTTGGCGAAGCAGATTTCCGAAGGCCCGACCTATGCCAACACCATGACCAAGCGCATGCTGGCGATGGAGTGGGCGATGTCGGTCGACGAGGCCATCGAGGCCGAAGCGGTGGCGCAGGCGCTGTGCATGACCACCGAAGATTTCGCCCGCGCCTATCATGCCTTCGCGAACAAGCAGAAGCCGGTGTTCGAGGGGAACTGAAACACCCTCATGCCCGGCGCATGCCGGGTATCCACGTCTTGCGACATGCAAAGACATGGATGGCCGGGACAAGCCCGGCCATGACGGAGGGGATGGCGGCGCGCGAGGGGCCCGGCGATTGACCCATTGATGTGCATCAAAGCCGATAAATTGCCGATTTGTCGGGCTTGCCAGAAGATACTTTAGGTTTAAAATATCTCCATCAGGCACGACTGCGGAGGCTGTCATGAAGATCGCGATCATCGGTGGCGGGCCGGCTGGCCTCTATTCTGCGATCCTGCTCAAGAAACAACGTCCGCAAGTCGAAATCACCGTCTATGAGCGCAATCGCTCGGACGACACCTTCGGTTTCGGCGTCGTGTTTTCCGACGCCACGCTCGACAATTTCGAGAAATACGATCAGCCGAGCTATCAGCGCATCACCCAGGAATTCGCCTACTGGGATGATATCGCGGTGCATTTCCGCGGCACCGTGCACCGTGTCGGCGGTAACGGTTTCTGCGGCTGCTCGCGTCGCACGCTGCTCCTGATCCTGCAGGAGCGCGCCCGCGAGCTCGGCGTGCATCTGCTGTTCGAGGTTGATATCACCGACGAAGCGCGTTTTGCCGATGCCGACCTCATCATTGTTGCTGACGGCATCAACAGCCACTTCCGCAATAAATACATCGAGCACTTCTCGCCCGAGGTGGATCTGCGCTCCAACAAGTTCACCTGGATGGGGTCCACCAAGCCGCTTGATGCCTTCACCTTCCTGTTTCAGGAAACCGAATGGGGGCCGTTCATCGCGCATGCGTACCAGTATGAGGCGGGCCGCTCGACCTGGATCTTCGAAACCGATCCGGAGACCTTCAAGCGTGCCGGCCTGGAAGGCCTCAGCGAGCAGGAGTCAGCCGATCGCATGCATGCGATCTTCAAGGATTTCCTCGGCGATCATAAGCTCCTGATCAATCGCTCGATGTGGCGCAATTTCCCGATGATCCGCAACAAGCGTTGGGTCAAAGACAATATGGTGCTGCTCGGCGACGCCAAGGCGACCGCGCATTTCTCTATCGGCTCGGGCACGAAGCTGGCGATGGAAGACGCCATTGCGCTCTATGAGGCGATGGCCAAGGCACCGACGGTGGAAGCCGCGCTGCATGACTATGAGCACGGCCGCCGCGAGGAGACCGAGAAAATCCAGCACTCAGCCGACGTCTCGCTGGTCTGGTTCGAGCATGTCGATCGGTTCTGGGATTTCGACCCCGTGCAATTCGCCTTCGGTGTGATGACGCGCTCCAAGGCGATCACTTACGACAATCTCACTCTGCGCGCGCCAGGCTTCGTCAAGCTGGCCGACAAGGCGTTCGCAAAGCAGGTCAAGGCGCTGGGCTTCGATGTTGATGTCGACAATCCCAATGTGCCGATGTTCCAGCCTTTCAAACTGCGCGACATGGTGTTGGCCAACCGCGCGGTGGTGTCGCCGATGTGCATGTATTCGGCGAAAGACGGCATGCCGAACGATTTCCATCTCGTGCATTATGGTGCACGCGCGATGGGTGGTGCCGGTCTTGTCTTTACCGAAATGGTCTGCGTCGGCAAGGATGCACGAATCACCCCGGGCTGCGCCGGCATCTATACCGACGAGCAGGAAGCGCAGTGGACGCGCATCGTCGAGTTCGTGCACGGCCATTCGGCGGCCAAGATCTGCCTTCAGCTCGGTCATGCCGGCCGCAAGGGCGCCAGCAAACTGATGTGGGAGGGCATGGATCGCCCGCTCGAACAGGGCGCATGGGACATCGTCTCCGCATCGCCGCTGCCGTATTTTTCGGACAGCCAGGTGCCCACTGAACTCGACCGCGCCGGCATGACCCGCATTAAGCAGGAATTCGTCGACGCCACCATCCGCGGCGATCGCGCCGGTTTCGACATGCTGGAGATGCATTGCGCTCACGGCTATCTGCTCGCCAGCTTCCTGTCGCCGCTCACTAACAACCGCACCGACGAATATGGCGGTTCGCTCGAGAACCGTCTCCGCTTCCCGCTCGAAGTGTTTCACGCGATGCGGGAGGCGTGGCCAAAGCACAAGCCGATGTCGGTGCGTATCTCGGCGACGGACTGGGCTGAAGGCGGCACCACTGCTGATGATGCGGTCGCATTCGCGCGCGCCTTTGCGGAGGCCGGCGTCGATCTCGCCGATATCTCCACCGGCCAGACCGTGAAGGAATCGCGGCCTATTTACGGCCGGATGTTTCAGACGCCGTATTCCGATCAGGTCCGCAACGAAGCTCATGTTGCAACCATGTGCGTCGGTAACATCACCACGGCGGATCAGGTCAACACGATCCTGGCCGCCGGCCGCGCCGACCTGGTGGCGCTCGGCCGTCCGCATCTCACCGATCCCTCGTTCACCATCAAAGCCGCAGCCTGGTATGGCGCCAAGGATGCCTATGCGCCGCCGCAATATATGCCGGGCAAGGACCAGATTTTCCGCAACAGCGTGCGTGACAAGCAGGATTTCGACGATCTGAAAATTAAGGCTAAGCCGAAAACCCGCGCGGAAATGCGCGCCGAAGCCGCAAAGTCGCTTGCCGCCGAATGATTGGGCATGCGACGTTAACGGTTAAAATAAGGGCGTTGCGTCAAGCGGAGTAGAGCGGATGAAAGCAATCATTGTCGGAGGCGGCATTGGCGGTTTGACGACGGCATTGATGCTGCGGGCCCGTGGCATCGATTGCGAGTTGTACGAACAGGCCGACACGATCCGCGAACTCGGCGTCGGCATCAACACGCTGACCCATGCGATCCGCGAACTCACCGGTCTCGGTCTGCTGGACAAGCTCGACGCCATCGCGATCCGCACTGACGAGCTGCATTATCTGAACCGCCACGGCCAGGAAGTCTGGCGCGAGAAGCGCGGGCTGGGAGCCGGCTTCGACGTGCCGCAATTCTCCATCCATCGCGGCCGCTTGCAGAGCGTGATCCATCGCGCGGTGGAAGAGCGTCTCGGCGCCGAGGCGATCCACACCGGCTGCAAGCTCGGCTCGTTCACGCAGGACGAAGGCGGCGTCACCGCCTATTTCTTCGACCGCAACAACAATCATGTGAAGACGGCGCAAGGCGACATCCTGATCGGCGCCGACGGCATCCATTCCAAGGTGCGCCACACGCTGTTCCCGAACGAAGGCGGCCCGATCTGGAACGGCCTGATGCTGTGGCGCGGCGCGCGCGACTGGCCGTCCTTCCTCACCGGCAATTCGATGATCGTCGCCGGCGGCTTGCATGCCAAGGTCGTGATCTATCCGATCGCCCAAGGCGAGTCCGCCGGTAGCCGCCTGACCAATTGGGCGGTGCTGGTGAAGACGGGCGAGGGCGGCTCGCTGCCGCCGCGTCGCGAAGATTGGTCACGCGTCGGCAAGCGCGACGAACTGATGCCGCATGTGGCGCGCTTCAAGGTGCCGCATATCGACGTGCCCGCTTTGATCACCGCAACGCCTGAATTCTGGGAATATCCATGTTGCGATCGCGATCCGCTGCCATTCTGGACCAGCGGCCGCGTTACCCTGCTGGGCGACGCCGCGCATCCGATGTATCCGGTCGGCTCCAACGGCGCCTCGCAGGCCATCCTTGATGCGCGTGCACTGGCCGATGCGCTCGCTTATGCCGAACATCCCCGTCAGGCACTGATGGCCTATGAGCGCAAGCGTCTGCCGATGACGGCGGAGATCGTCCGCGCCAATCGTCGCGGTGGCCCGGAAGGCGTCATCGATGCGGTCGAGCAGATTGCGCCCGATGGCTTCGATCATATCGACAACGTGCTGAGCTACGCGCAGCGCGAAGCGATCGTGCGGGGCTATGCCAATAAAGCGGGGTTTGGTGCGCAGCCGGGATTGCAGGTCGTGAACGGGTAATTTCACTTTCCCTCCCACAAGCGGCGTAGCCGCGCCGTGGGGAGGGTGGATCGACTGCGAAGCAGGCGTGACGGGTGGGGTCTCTCCCACGCTCCGTTCTTCCGTGGGGAGAGACCCCACCCCGGCCTAGCGGCGGACCCTCCCCATTCGCTTCGCTCCGGGGAGGGACACCAAGGCCTTCACTTCAATCTTTGAAAGCGCTCACGCCCCCGGAGGCGGGGGCAGGAAGTGGATGTTGTAGTCGGCGGCTAGCGCCACCACGTCCTCGGGCTTCTGCTCTTTCATGTTGTGGATCGCCCAGAACAGATCGTAGAGCCGGCGGGAGGGTGACACCCAGAACAACACTTTGGCATTCTGGTCCGACTTGTTGAAAATGCCGTGCGGAATGCCGCGCTCGAGGCGGACCAGATCGCCGGGGGTAGCCGAGGTCTCGTTGCCGCCGAGGAAAAAGTCGAGCTTGCCTTCGAGGATGTACAGATACTCGTCCTGATCGGGATGGATGTGCGGCGGCACGAAGGTGCCGGGAGGGAAGGTGGCGTGCCACGAGAACGAGTCCTCGGTGCAGTTCTTCGGCACATAAGTCTGGCCGAGAATGTTCCAGGTAATGCCCTGCATGCCTTCATTGGCACGGGTGATGCCGGCGGTCTCGGTTTTCATGGATGTCCTTTCGTCGCGCGGTTTGAACTATCGGTCGTTATTGCGAGCGTAGCGAAGCAATCCGGAAGCCCGCAAGTGAAGACTGGATTGCTTCGTCGCTGCGCTCCTCGCAATGACGGTGTTGGTTAGACGTGAAGAAACCGATCCTTCACGGTGGAATCGCTTTTCAGCTGCTCGGATGTGCCGGTCCATACCACGCGGCCTTTCTCGATCACCACATGGCGATCGGCGAACGCCGCGAGCGCGTCGACATTCTTGTCGATGACCAGAATGGACTGCCGCTCGGCCTTCAGCTTCTTCAGGCAATTCCAGATCTCGATCCGGATCAGCGGCGCCAGGCCTTCGGTGGCTTCGTCGAGAATGAGCAGTTTTGGATTGGTCATCAGCGCGCGGCCGACGGCCAGCATCTGCTGCTCGCCGCCTGATAACTGCGTACCGAGATTGGTGCGGCGTTCCTTCAGCCGCGGGAACAGCTCGTAGATGCGCGCCAGCGTCCAACGTGCCGGCGGATGCCGCACGGCGGCGGTGGCTACCAGGTTTTCTTCCACCGTCAGCGTCGGGAAAATCTGCCGTCCCTCCGGCACCAGCCCGATACCGGCCTGCGCGATGCGATAGGACGGCTGCCCGGCCATCGGCCTGTCATCGAAGGTGATGCTGCCGCCGGTCGGATGCAGCAGACCCATGATCGCATTGATGGTGGTGGTCTTGCCCATGCCGTTGCGGCCGAGCAGGGTCACCACCTCGCCGGCATTGATGGTGAGCGAAATATCGAACAGCACCTTGGCGGCGCCATAGGAAGCCTGCAGGTTGGATACGGCAAGCATCAGGCGGCCTCCTCGCCGAGATAGGCGGTGCGCACTTCCGCGTTGTCGCGGATGTCCTGTGGTGTGCCACAGGCGATGATGCGACCGTAAACGAGAACCGAGACACGATCCGCCAGCGCGAACACCGCATCCATGTCGTGTTCGATCAGGATGATCGGTAACTCCTTGCGCAGCTCCTGCAGGATGTTGATCAGCCGCTGCGATTCGTCGTGGCTGGTGCCGGCCAGCGGCTCGTCCAGCAGCAACAGGCGCGGCTTGGCGGCCAGTGCGATGGCGATTTCGAGCTGGCGTTTTTCGCCATGCGACATCTGACCGGCTTGTACATTCGCCCTTGCGCCAAGGCCAAAGCGCTTCAGCAAAACCATCGCTCTGTCGTTGAGCGCGCGCTCGCCGGCGGCATCGCCGAAAAAGCGGAAGCTCGAACCGTCGCGCGCCTGCGCGGCCAGAGCCACGTTCTCCAAAGCGGAAAAGCGCGGCAGGATCGAGGTGATCTGGAACGAGCGCACGAGTCCCAGCTGCGCGCGCGCCGCCATCGGCAGCTCGGTGACATCGTCGCCGGCAAACACGATGCGGCCCGAGTCCGGTCGCGCATGGCCGGAGATCTGGTGGATCAGCGTCGTCTTGCCGGCGCCATTGGGGCCGATGATCGCATGCAGTTCGCCGGGCTCGACGCTGAACGACACGTCGTCGGTGACGCGCAGTGCGCCGTAATTCTTGCTGAGGTTCTGCAGCTGCAGCAGGGCAGTGCTCATGATTTGCCTCCGAACAGGCCGTTGATGCCGCCGCGCACGAACAGCACCACCAGGATCAGGATCGGACCGAAGATCATCGCCCAGTTCTCTGTGTAATGCGACAGGATATCGGCCAGCAGCGTGAAGGCGGCGGCGCCGAGAATGGCGCCATGCAGCGAGCCGAGCCCGCCGAGTACGAGCACGAAGATCAGTTCGCCCGAGCGCTGCCAGGCGGTAAAGGCGGGACTGACGAATTCGGTCTGGTTGGCGAGCAGGAACCCCGATACGCCGGCAATGACGCCGGCGATCACATAGGCCGTGAGCTGATAGCGATAGGGCGCAAAGCCGATCGCTTCCATGCGCACCGGATTTTCGCGAATGCCGCGTAGCACGCGGCCGAACCGCGAGGCGACGATCGAGCGCAGCAGGATATAAGCGCCGAGCAGCGTACCCAGGGTGACGTAATACATCGCCACATCGTTCTTCAGGAATTTGGCGCCGAACAAAGTGCTGCGCGCGGCCAGCGTCAATCCGTCGTCGCCGCCATAGGCCGCCAGCGAGGTGGTGAGGAAGAACAGCATCTGGCCGAAGGCCAGCGTGATCATGATGAAATAGACGCCCTTGGTGCGCAGCGAGATCGCGCCGGTGATCAGCGCAAAGATGATAGACGAGGCGATCACGGTTGCGAGTTGCACCACGCCGTCGGTGATGCCGTGGCTGGCAAGGATCGCGACGCTATATGCGCCGAGACCGACAAAGGCGGCATGGCCGAACGAAATCATGGCGCCGTAGCCGATCAGCAGATCCAGCGACATGGCGCCGAGCGCCAGGATCATGATGCGGGTGACGACCGCCAGCACATAGCTCTGCGGCCCGAGCAGCAGCGCCAGTGGCACCAGTGCGAAAGCAGCAAAGATCAGCACCGGCAGGATGATCGTGCGATATCCACGCGGCGTAGCAGCGAGAGCAGGGGTGGCGTCGAGATCGACGAGTTTGTTCATGATGCGCGCCCGTTACTTTTTGACCGGAAACAGGCCGGACGGTCGGAAAAACAAAACGGCAGCCATCAGGATATAGATCAGCATCGGAGCCACCGCGCGGCCGGTCTGGCTTGCGGCAGAGGGATCCAGCAGCGCACGCAGCAGCGTCGGAGCAAAAAAGCGTCCGAGCGTATCGACGAGGCCGATCAGCAGGGCGGCAATGAAGGCGCCACGGATCGAGCCTATGCCGCCGATTACGATGACGACAAAGGCCAGAATCAGCACATTGTCGCCCATGCCCGGCTCGACCGAGAGGATCGGCGCGATCATGGCGCCGGCGAAACCAGCCAGCATGGCGCCGACGCCGAACACGATGGTGAACAGGAGGCGGATATTGACGCCGAGCGCGGACACCATCGCTGCATTGCTGGCGCCGGCGCGGACCAGCATGCCCAGTTTTGTCTTGTTGACGACGAGATAGAGCGCGAGCCCCACCAGCAGGCCGACGGCGATGATGACCAAGCGCCAGACCGGGTACAGCAATCCGTCGGTGATCTCGATGGCGCCGGACAGCGCGTCGGGGATCGGCACGTTCAGCGGCGCGGCGCCCCAGACATATTTCACGGCCTGATTGAGGAAGATGATGACGCCGAACGTCGCCAGCACCTGGTCGAGGTGGTCGCGGTCATACAGGTGTCTGAAGATCAACAATTCCAGCACCAGCCCGAAGATCAGCGCAGCCGGCAGCGCCAGCGCGAGGCCGGTGAAGAAGCTGCCGGTCATGGCAGTGAAGGCTGCGACGAAATAGGCGCCGACCATGTACTGGACGCCATGCGCGAGATTGATGAAATCCATCACGCCAAACACCAGCGTCAGGCCGGCGGCGATCAGGAACAGGATCAACCCGAATTGCAGGCCGTTAAGAACCTGGACGAGGGCAAGGGTGAGAGTCATGCGGTTGGGTACCAAAATTGAGGCCGGATGAAAGAGCGGCGACGCTCCCTAACCTCTTCCCGCTTGCGGGGAGAGGTCGACACGGCGAAGCGTAGCGGAGCCGGGGCGGGTGAGGGGAGTCTCAGCGAACGCCGAGCGCGTGGAGAGCGCCCCTGACCCTGACCCTGACCCTGACCCTCTCCCCGCAAGCAGCGGGGCGAGGGAACAGTTCTGTTCGAGCCTCTACTGCGCAGCGCAGTCCTTGGCGTAACGGTCGGCGTAGTTGGTGAATACCTTCTCGACGATCTCGGTCTGGAACTTGCCGTCGCCGCGTTTCGCCACCTTGGTGAGGTAGAAGTCCTGCACCGGATAGCCGTTGTTGCTGAACTTGAAGCTGCCGCGGATCGAGGGGAAGTCAGCCTTCTTCATCGCGGCGGCCACCTTGGTCTTGTCCGAGAGGTCGCCCTTCACGGCGGTAACCGCGCTGTTGATCAGCATCGCCGCGTCATAAGCCTGGAACGCGTAGGTCGCCGGCACGCTGTTATAGGCCTTCTCGTATTCAGCGACAAACTTCTTGTTCTGCGCGGTATCGAGAGTGGGCGCCCAATTGGAGCCTCCGAACATGCCGATGGCCGCGTCCTGCTGCGCCGGCAGCGTCGATTCATCGACGGTGAAGGTGGACAGGAACGGGATGCGGTCGAGCAGGCCGGCCTGCTTGTATTGCTTGACGAGGTTCACGCCCATCCCGCCCGGCATGAAGGTGAGCACGGCATCCGGCTTCATCGATGCGATCTTGGACAGCTCGGCCTGGAAGTCGAGCGTGCCGAGCGGGATGTAGCTTTCCTCGACGATGTCGCCCTTGAAATCCATCTTCACGCCGGCCACGAAGTCTTTTCCGGCCTGATAGTTCGGTGTCATCAGATAGATCTTCTTGTAGCCGCGCTTCTGCGCGACGTTACCGAGGATCTGGTGGATCTGGTCGTTCTGATACGACGTCACATAGAAGTACGGATTGCACTCCTTGCCGGCATAGCTCGACGGCCCGGCATTCGGCGAGATCAGGAAGGTCTTGTTTTCGGTGACCGGCTTGTGGATCGCCTGCAGGATGTTGGAGAAAATAGGCCCGACCACGAAGTCGACCTTGTCGCGCTCCAGGAGACCCTTGACCTTGGTGACGGCGACGTCGGGCTTCAGCTCGTCATCGACGACGACGACTTCGACATCCTTGCCGCCCATCTTGCCGCCGAGATCCTTGACCGCGAGGTTGAAGCCGTCACGGGCCTGCTGGCCGAGCACGGCACCGGCGCCGGATAGCGACACGATCACGCCGACCTTGATCTTTTCCTGCGCGACTGCGCTTTGCGACAGCGCCGGCATGGCAGTGGCGCTCATCAATGCGGCAAAGGCTGCCAATTTGAATTGCTTGTTCATCCCTGTTTCCCTCCGATCGACCGCGACAGGCGGCCGAAAAAGCCATGGCCCCAAACGTCGGACCCAAACCATTTGTGTTCTTTTGCCCACAGCTTAAGCTGACCGCAGCAACGGCCGCAAGCGATGTTGCTGAGTCTTTGGGCGCAAGAGCACGACGAATTCGACTATGCAAGCAGCAGGCCAAGTTACTTGAAGCTTAAAGAATTATTCGAAATCAAGCTCTGGCGGTCCTGCGGCGTTTTGGCTTGCGGTTGTGTGCGAATTGCTTGAAGGTCAAAAGATCGCAATTGCAGCATGACGCCTGCGGGTGACCGGGTGGAATCGATGCTGCCGGGCGACCGGACTGGTAAGATTGCATCATGATTCTCGACTCCGAGACCAAGGCTGTCGAACTTCCCGAAGATCACGGCGACGAGCTGCGGCTCTGGCTGCGGCTGTTGACCTGCACGACGCTGATCGAGGGCGAAGTGCGCAGCCGCCTGCGCGAGCGCTTCGATGTGACGCTGCCGCGCTTCGATCTGATGGCGCAGCTCGACAAGGTGCCGGACGGCATGACTCTGTCGGATGTCTCCAAGCGGATGATGGTTTCCAACGGCAATGTCACCGGCCTGGTCGAGCGCCTGGTCGAATCCGGCCACGTCGATCGCCGCACCTCGGACACCGATCGCCGGGTGCAGGTGATCCGTTTGACCAAGCTCGGCCGCGCTGAATTCCGCAAGATGGCGGAGGAACACGAGACCTGGATTGCCGAGATTTTCACCGATCTGACGCCCAAGGATGTGCGCGAGCTGATGCGCCTGCTCGCCAAGACCAAGGGCTCGGCGCAAAAGGCGGCGCAGAAATCCACAGGCAAGGCGCCGTGACGACGATCGATCTCGAAGCCGAATACAACAACCGTGCGCGCGTCCCCGACAGCGGCGAACTGATCGCGGGCTGGGCGCGTGACGCCGAAGCCTTTCGCGCACAGGGGCACGCGCCGACGTCGATGTCCTATGGCGCCGGTGCGCGCAACAGCATCGACTATTTCGCCGCTGCGGATGATCGAGGTCCGATCGTGGTGTTCATCCATGGCGGCTACTGGCAGGCGCTCGATGCCTCCTTCTTCAGCCATCTGTCGCGCGGGTTGACCAGCCACGGCATCAGCGTGGCGATGCCGAGCTACGATTTGTGCCCGCAGGTTTCCGTGGCCGAGATCGTCGCGCAGATGCGGGCGGCGGTGCGTGAACTGGCCATGATGGGCCGGCCGCTGGTGGTCGCTGGTCATTCCGCCGGTGGCCATCTCGCCGCCTGCATGCTGGCCACCGAATGGCCCGTCATTGATCCTGCGCTGCGCAAAGACACGGTGATTGCAGCCTACGCTATTTCGGGCCTGTTCGATCTGGCGCCGCTGGTGCCGACCTCGATCAACAAGGCGCTGCAACTGACGGAAGAAAGCGCCCGCGCTGTCAGCCCACTGTTCGGTCCTGTGCCTGGCCATGGCAGCCTCGACGCGATTGTCGGCGGTGACGAAAGCAGCGAGTATTTTCGCCAGAGCCGGAGCATTGTGGATGCCTGGGGCAAGGCGATCTCGACCGTTTATGGCACGGTGCCCGGCGCCAATCATTTCAC
This sequence comes from Bradyrhizobiaceae bacterium, assembly GCA_004173095.1. Classification (GTDB taxonomy): domain Bacteria; phylum Pseudomonadota; class Alphaproteobacteria; order Rhizobiales; family Xanthobacteraceae; genus Tardiphaga. Next base: position 19,015 of record SDZE01000489.1, on the reverse strand, counting down.
CGCGATCGCACCGCTGGCCGATCCGCAATCGCCGATGGTGCTGCGGCTGAAGGAGCTGGCGACCCTTTAGCGTCTCATTGACATGACCCCCGCGGAGGTCCCCCTCACCCGGAACGCAAGCGCGATCCGACCTCTCCCGGCAGGGAGGGGTGAAGAGCCGCTCCACTTCACCTTTCCCCACCGGGGAGAGGTCGTCGCGCGTAGCGCGGCGGGTGAGGGGGCTCTTTCAGCGACTCGCCAATCCCCGCAAAAATCCCATCCGACTACTCCCTAGGCCGTCTGCCCAAACTATCCGCGCCTATCCCCGGCCCCCGCCAAAAATTTCAGCGGGCACCCGATTTCCGCAGTTGCGCCAATATGTTTTAAGTCTAAAATGATTTCCAACGACGCCGCGATGCGTCCGGACGCAGGAGCATGTCATGGCCGCTGCCGAAACACAGACGGGGAAGCGCTACACTGCGCATGTTGACACCTTTGCGTGGGACAACATGCCGTCGGCTGATCAATTGCCGGAATTCACCTTCACCCGCCCCGAATTTCATTACCCGCCGCGCATCAATTGCGTGGTGCCGTTTCTCGATCGCTGGGTTGCGGAAGGCCGCGGCGATGCAATGTGCATGATCGGTCCGCACGGTAGTTACACCTACCGACAGCTTTATGAGCTGGTGAACAGGATCAGCAATGTGCTGGTGAACAAGCTCGGCCTCATTCCCGGCGGGCGCGTGTTGCTGCGTTCGGCCAACAATCCGATGATGGTTGCAGCCTATCTCGCGATCATCAAGGCCGGCGGCGTCTGCGTCGCCACCATGCCGCTGCTGCGCGCCAAAGAGCTGATCTACCCGATCCAGAAGGCGAAGATCGCGATCGCGCTGTGCGATGGCCAACTGTCCGATGAACTCGAGAAAGCGGCTGCCAGTGCGCCCGAACTGAAGCGCGCGGTTTATTGGGGCACCGGCACGGACTCGTCGCTGGAGGCGCTGATCGCCGATGCCAGCCCCGAATTCACCGCGATCGATACGGCCGCCGACGACATCTGCCTGATCGCCTTCACCTCGGGCACCACCGGCGATCCCAAGGGCACCATGCATTTCCACCGCGACATGCTGGCCGTATGCGACGGCTTTGCCCGCAATGTGCTGCGCGCGTCGCCGGATGATCGCTTCATCGGTTCGGCGCCGTTGGCTTTCACCTTCGGCTTTGGCGGCGTGCTGTTTCCGCTGCATATTGGTGCGTCCTTCGTCGTTCCCGAAAAGTCCACGCCGGATGATCTCGCCAGGGAGATCGCGAAGCACAAGGTCACCGTCACGTTCACGGCGCCCACCGCCTATCGCGCCATTCTCAGCAAGATCGATCTCTACGATCTGTCGAGCCTGCGCAAATGCGTTTCCGCCGGCGAGACGCTGCCGAAAGGCACGTTCGATGCCTGGTACAAGGCGACCGGCATCAAGCTGATGGACGGCATCGGCGGCACTGAAATGCTGCACATCTTCATCTGCGCCACCGAGGACGAGATTCGTCCGGGCTCCACCGGCAAACCTGTCCCCGGCTATGAGGCGAAGATCGTCGATGACAACGGCCATGACGTGCCAGCGGGCACCATGGGGAGGCTCGCGGTGCGTGGCCCTACCGGTTGCAAATACATGGCTGATCCGCGCCAGACAAAATATGTCCAGAACGGCTGGAATTTGACCGGCGATACCTTCGTAATGGATGAGGACGGTTACTTCTGGTACCAGTCGCGCTCCGACGACATGATCGTGTCGTCCGGCTACAACATTGCCGGGCCGGATGTGGAAGCCGCGCTGCTGACCCATGATGCCGTGGCGGAAGCCGGCGTCGTTGGCTGTCCGGATCCCGCTCGCGGCATGATCGTCAAGGCCTATGTGGTGCTGGCTCCCGGCCATGCGCCGAGCGATGCGCTGGTCGGCGAATTGCAGGCCCATGTGAAACGCGAGATCGCACCTTACAAGTATCCGCGCGCCATCGAATTCGTGACGCAATTACCGAAGACACAAACCGGCAAGCTGCAGCGTTTCGCGCTGCGCAAGCTGGCCGCCGAGACGGCCTCCGTGGCAGCAGCCTGACTACCAATTCAAACTAAGGAGTATTGCCCGGTGACGTCACCAAAGGGGCCGACATTGACCGTGGTGCCAAGCGCAAAGAGCGATGATGCGCTATCTGCCGTGCGCACGCTGCAGCCGTCGGGCTGGCCGAAGCCGAAAGGCTATGCCAATGGCATGACGGCCGATGGCCGCATCGTCGTTACCGGCGGCGTGATCGGCTGGGATGTCGAGGAGAAGCTGCAGCCGGATTTCATCGGCCAGGTGCGGCAGACGCTGCAGAACATCAAGGACATTCTCATCGAGGGCGGCGCGAAGCCCGAGCACCTGGTGCGGCTGACCTGGTATGTCATCGACATCGAAGAATATATGGGCAGCCTGAAAGACCTCGGCAAAGCCTATCGCGAGATCTTTGGCGCGCATTATCCGGCCATGGCTTTGGTGCAGGTGGTGCGTCTGGTCGAACGCGCCGCCCGCGTCGAGATCGAAGCCACCGCCGTGGTGCCGCGCTGAGAAGTTACGTGGCTGTCTGATTATTCGAAGAAGCCATGCGCTCCCGCTCCCGCTTGCGGGGGAGGGGACACCACTGCCGGAGTGAGTTGCGGCAGGAGCAGGAAGCTCCCGAGACCCCTCACTTTGCCGCCGCAAATTCCGTCGGGGTCTTCCCCGTCACCTGTCGAAATGCATGCGAGAAGGCCGGGAAGCTGGCATAGCCCAGCTCCGACGCCAGTTGCTTCAGCGAGCCGCTGTCATGCACCGACAGCCGCTCGATCGCTCCCGCAATGCGCGCGCGCTGGCACCAACTCTTGAAACTTAGTTGCGTCTCTGCCGAAAACAGGCGCGACAGCGTGCGTGTCGATGTGCCCACCATCTGCGCCAGCGTTTCGATCTCGAAATGACGCGTGGGATCCGCGAGCACGATCTCTGCGGCGCGCCGGCAGCGCAGCTCCTGCGGCAGCGGCATGAAGGTGGCGGGATCGCCGGCCTGCTGCAATTCGAGCAGTGCCAGCCGGATCAGGAGATCGATGCGGATGGAATCGTTGCGGCCATCGAATAGCGCCAGGATCGCCTCATGCAGCAACCGCGAAACGCGGACCACGAATTCCGAACCCAGCTCGGGATTGGCATCGCGCGCCACCCGCTCCGGATTGAAATACAGCGAGCGCATCTCGATATCGGCAAGCACATCGATGGCATGGGGCAGGTGCGCCGGCACCCAGACGGCGCGGTCCGGCGGCACCAGCCAGCGCCCCTTCGGCGTCGTCACCTGCATCGTGCCGGCGGCAGCATAGACGAGTTGAGCCTCGCGATGGGCGTGGGGTTCGAGGCGGGTGCCCTTCGGATAGCGGGTCGCCAGCAGATGGACGCCGTCGCCAGTGGAGCGGCGGCGATCGGATAGAGCCAGGATTGGCGTGTCCACGATAGTCATTGGCGACATTCCGTTGCGCTCCCTCCTTATAACGGCATCACTGGTCGCTATGGAAATCGAATCATGAACTCGCCGGCACGCGTCATCACTCTCGTCAACGTCGCTCATTTCATCGATCACTATGCGATGCTGATCTTCGCGGCGGCGGTGCTGGTGATGGGGCCGGCGATGGGCAAGACCTATACGGAGCTGCTGCCCTATGCGACGCCGGGCTTCGTCGCGTTCGGCGCGGGTTCGCTGTTCACCGGCTGGCTCGGCGACCGCTGGAGCCGCCGCCACATGATGGTGATTTTCTTCTACGGAATCGGCCTGTCGATGATCGCGGTCGGCCTGGTGCAGACGCCGCTGCAACTTGGCGCCGCCTTGTTCGCCGTTGGCCTGTTCGCCTCGATCTATCATCCGGTCGGCACCGCGATGATCGTGTCTTATGCCGACAAGCTCGGCAGCGCCATGGGAGTCAATGGCGTGTTCGGCAATTTCGGCGTGGCGTCGTCGGCGCTGATCACCGGCGTGGTCGGCCAATATCTGGGATGGCGCTGGGCATTCATCATTCCCGGCATTGTCACCATCGCACTGGGCCTCTTATTCATGCAGCAGGTCGTCCACGAGGATCGCTCGGGCTTCAAACAGGCCGCGGCGCAGGCGCGGGTGGCGAAGTCGGATATGTGGCGCGTGGTCGTCGCGCTGCTGGTGACGGTGGTCGCGATCTCCACCGTGTTCAACGCGATCACCGTGGCGCTGCCGAAGCTGTTCGCGGAGCGGTTATCGGATCTCACGCAGAGCCCGGCCACGCTCGGCGTCATCGCCGCCTGCGTCTATGTGTTCGGCGCGTTGACGCAGTACAATATCGGCTGGCTGATCGATCGCTATTCGCTGAAGGCGGTCTGCCTGCCGCTGTCGCTGGTGCTGGCGCCGTTTTTGTATTTCGCGGCGACCATGTCGAATGTCTCGCTGATCCTGGTGGCCATCGGTGTCATCGTCGGACTGTTTGGCCAGATCACCGTCAACGAGACGATTGTCGGCAAATACACCGCGGAGGAGTGGCGATCGCGGGCCTATGCGGTGCGCTATTTTGTCGGCTTCACGGCCGCCGGCGCGTCGGTGGGGCTGGTCGCCTGGCTGTACGAACTCGGCGGCTTCATGCTGATGCTGCACGCCTTTGCCGGCCTGTCGGTGCTGGTCATCATCGCAGCTTTAATTCTGCCGCCGGAATTGCCGGCGACGCCGGAGCTCACGAATTGACGTGCACGAAATCGCGCAGCAGCGGATAGATTTCGTTGTTCCAGCGCCGTCCGCTGAACACGCCGTAGTGGCCAACGCCGGCCTGCATGTGATGCACCTTGCGATAAGGCCGCACGCCGGTGCAGAGATCCTGCGCCGCTAGCGTCTGGCCGATCGAACAGATGTCGTCCTTCTCGCCCTCGACGGTCATCAACCCCATCCGCTTGATCGAACCGCAATCGACGGGGCGGCCTTTATAGGTGAGCTTGCCCTGCGGCAGCAGATGCTCCTGAAACACATCGCGGATGGTGTCGATGTAGAACTCCGCCGGCAGGTCCATGACAGCAAAATATTCGTCATAGAAAGTCTTGATCACTTCGGCCTTGTCGATTTCGCCATTGGCCAGATGATTGGCGAGATCGACATGCGACTTGATGTGGCGCTCCAGGTTCATCGAGACGAACGCGGTCAACTGGATGAAGCCGGGATAGACCTGACGGAACGCGCCCTTGCACTGGAGCGGCACGTAATTGATCAGGTTCTCCTCGAACCATTTGAGCGGCTTGCTCTTGGCGAAGTCGTTGACCTTGGTCGGCTGGATGCGGGTATCGATGGGGCCTGCCATCAAGGTCAGGCTGGCCGGACGTGCCGGATGGTTGTCCTCCGACATGATCGCCGCAGCCGCCAGCGCCGATACCGACGGCTGGCAGATCGCCACCATATGTGCGCGCGGACCCAACTCGTTCATGAAGGTGATAAGGTGCTCGGTATATTCATCGAGCCCGAAGCGGCCCTGGCTGACTGGAATGTCGCGCGGATTATGCCAGTCGGTAATGTAGACGTCGTGATCCTGCAGCAGCGTCTTGACGGTGCCGCGCAGCAGGGTCGCGAAATGGCCCGACATCGGCGCGACCAGCAGCATCCGCGGCTGCGCCGGCGCGTTGTCTTTCTTGAAATGCAACAGCGATCCGAACGGCGTCTGAAACACCACTTCCTCGGTCACGTCGAGCTCGCTGTTGCCGACCATCACCTTGCCGATCTCGAAATCGGGGCGGTGATAGGTGAGCGCGGAGCGCGAGATCAGTTCGAGGGCGGCGGACAACCGCCCGAACAATTTCTCGGACGTACCGGCCGGGACCAGGTTGAGATACTTCAAGGCCGATGCAGCGCCGTTACGCCAGGGTGCCGTCAGATCCATATGGTTCTGGTAGGCCTGATACATCATTGACATCATCCGCCGCCGTCCCTGCTTTGTTGCTATGCAATAGCGAAGCGGACGCGGAGTCAAATCATCCGTCAAACTGGCACGTGGTTTGCTGATCAAATAGCGGGCAGCTCAGGCGATAGGCGCCGGGATCAGTTCGCCAGCGGTATGGTAAGGCGTCAGGGAGAGCATCATGACCAGGGCTACGCTCACCATCAGCAGCAAGAACTATTCGTCGTGGTCGTTGCGTGGCTGGCTGCTGACCCGGTTTGCCGGGTTGGATTTCGAGGAGGTGGTGACAGCGCCCGACGATGCCTCCGCTCGGGCGGAGATCCTGTTGCTGTCGTCCTCGATCCTGGTGCCGTGCCTGCGCCACGAAGGCGCGGTGGTGTGGGATACGCTGGCGATCGCCGAATATCTCAACGAGATCGTGCCCGAAGCCGGCCTGTTGCCGGCAGATCGGGTGCAGCGCGCGCATTGCCGCTCGATCTGCGGTGAAATCCATTCCGGCTTCACCACGCTGCGGGCTTCGCTGCCGGTCAATATCAAGGGGCATTTCCCGAACTTCAAGATCTGGTCGCGCGCGCAGGCCGATATCGACCGCGTCTGCGCCATCTGGCGCGACTGTCTCGCCACCTCCGGCGGACCGTTTCTGTTCGGCAAGCGGAGCATGGCGGACGCGATGTACGCGCCGGTGGTGACCCGCTTCATGACCTACGACGTCAAGCTGGAGCCGCAGCTCGCCGCCTATGCTGCGACCATCATGGCGCTGCCGGAGATGCGCGAATGGGTCGAGGCCGCTCGGCAGGAGCCCGCTGATATCGAAGAGCTGGAAGTCGAATATTAGTAGACAGAGCCTGAAGCTCCGGCGGCTGATGGCCTAGCGATCGGGCAACGCTGCTCAACGAGTGTCCAGCATCCGTCGCAGAATTTGATCTGGATCAGCCGGTCGGCGCGTAAAACCGCCACCGCCTTGTGCATCTGGTATCAAAACGCCGTTCCACGCGCTGGCGTGAAATTCGCATGATGCAATGCGGAAATATAACGCGGACACCGCCGTGTGGAGGCGCCAGCCGACGCCGAAGCTCTGCCGAGATTGGAGGATGCCATGAATATCCATGCTGCAGTCGATCCCAATTGGCCTGGACTGACCCGCCCGAACGGCGAATCGTTGCGACTGAACCATCAGGATTTCGTTGCGATTGATCGCTTCCGTGACGCCCACTATGAGGCGACCTATCGCCCGCAGGCGCTGTACAACCGCGCCAATGAGGGCTTCCACGCCAATCACGAAACCTTCCTGCTGCACGAGGTCGCGACCAACCTGCCGATCTATCGCGAGGACACCGGGCCGACCGACTTTCATCTGCATCTGCCGCCCGGCGGCTTCCAGCTCGTTCTGGTCACCTCGGGCATGTTCACCTTCGACTATGACGGCCGCGTTTATTATGTCGGTCCTGGAGCCGTGATGCTTCAAAGTGCGATTGTGCATCGTCAGTTGTTCTACACCTGGTCGGGGCTGGACACCGAAGCTAATCTCAAGACGCCGCAGACGGTGGTGCCGGATGCAATGTCGATGGGCTATTCGGGCAAGTTCATCGAAGCCTTCGTTACCGACCCGACCACATTTCCGAATCCGACCATCGTCGGCCCTGAACAGATCGACGAGGCCGAGACGCCGCGCGTGGCCTGGACACATGCGCTGCATGATCGTCCAGTTGATGCAGGCTTCTGGCTGCAGGACCCGCTGGCGCTGGACGCGCTCTACAAGCCGCTGACCGACGATGCGGTGCGCGCCGGCCAGCCGGTCTATGTCCGCGACATCGGCATCGAGATTCCGAGCGGCCACCTCGTCACCGGCCATATCATCGCGACCGATCCGGATGGCCACGCGCTGCTGCCGAAAAGCAGCGCGGGTGCGGTCGATGCTGCGTCCTATGCCAAGGGCGAGGTCGTCATCTATCGCGTGATCCGTGGTACCGCCGAATTCCGCGACAGCGCCGGCAAAGCGTTCGAGCTTGCGGCCGGCGATGTCGTGACGGCCGGCAAGACATCCGCCACGCTGGTCGGCATGGGGGCCAATACGCAGGTGCTGCGGCTCGGTCTGCTGAAGGGGCTGGAGAATTTGCGCAGCTGGACGCCGACCCAGCGCGACGAAATCGATGGCCTTGCCGGGCAGATCATCACCCGCAAGGACGTTCGCCCGCTGCGCACCGAAGGCAAGCCGGTCGGGTATCTCTACGCATAAGCGTCGATCTCGGCCGTCGATCTAGGCGTGATCTCGCGGTGGTCATGCACCCGCCACGTATGCGGTCGTCATGCCGTGCGTGGCAGCCGCCAGCCGACCACGCGTGCTTCCACCGCATCACCCGTGTCCGCGTTGCGCCACTCGCCTTCGGCGAATGTGCAGGCGAATGGCAGCTGGTAGGTGCCGCTGTGATCCTCGCACAGCACCTGGACGCTCTGATGCGGCTGCGGGTCGCCCTGGCCGTTGAACTCCGCCAGTCGTTTTTCACGTGTCGCCATCAGGATCTCCGAAGCAGGGAACAGCGCGGCGTCCACGTCGTTCCCATCGCAACCGGTTGACAGGCAAGCACGGGCCCGCTTGGTCTCATCGGTGATTGGCGAACGAAAGGACTGACGATGCGCGGATGGACATTTCTGGCTTTGACTGTGGCAATCATTTCAGGCGCTGCCAAGGCAACTGCGCAGGACGTTCCCGGCATCGAAATCTGCACCGCCGAGAAAACCATGGAGCGGCGCACCAGCTGTCTGCAGAGCAACGTCAATTTCCTGCAACAGACCGTCGGTAAATTGCGAAACGAGCAGCAGGCGCGCGTCGATGCCGTCACCCGCCAGGTCGATGCGTTGAAGGTGACCGTGGCGAGCTTGCAGAAGACCGTCGAGGAGCTTCAGGCCGCGCAAAAGAAACCGGCGCCCACCAAGGACGCACCGGCGGCGTCCAGGGACGCGCCGGCTGCAAAGGAAGGCGGCAAGTAGATCGGCGGCCGCCGGTGGGCGGTTACTCGCTGCTGAGCACCGGCCCGAACAACTCCCAGCGCTCGCCCTTAAAGCGCATCATCTGCAATTGCTGCAGCGGGCTGTAATCGGTTGCGCTCGTTTTGATCCGCGTGCCGGGCAGGAAGGTGCCGACCTCATAGTCGAGACTGGTGGCTTGCTTCATGACATTCTCGCGGGTGAGGTTGTCACCGCACTGCTGCAGGACATGCACCAGCGTACGCGCGATGCCGAAGCCATAAAGCGTATAGATATCGTTCTTGTCGCCGTCCGGATAATATTTGTCCATGAAGGCGTGCCATTCCTTAATGGTCGGATCATCCTTCCATTGCGGGTCGGTGGGGTCCTTCATATAGGCCGCGCTGATAACGCCTTGCGCGTTGTCGAAGCCGGCAGGCTTGATGACCGAACCGACCGACTGCGAGACATTGACCAGCATCTGCACCGGCTTCCAGTTTAGCTCGGCGACTTTCTTGATGGCCTGGGCGGCGAATTTCGGCGAGGCGATATTGAGGAAGATGTCGGGATTGGCGGTCTTGATCTGGACGATCTGCGAATCAACGGTTGGCGAGCTGATTTCGAAGCTCGATTGCGTGACGATCATCTTGTCGGCCTTGTCGCCAAGGCCTTCACGCACGCCGTTGAAATAGTCCTTGCCCATGTCGTCGTTCTGAAACAGCACGCCGATCTTGGCATCGGGATGGTTCTTCAGGATCCACGCGGCCCAGATGCGGCCTTCGTTGTGGTAGCTGGGGGACCAGCCCATGGTCCAGGGGAAGTGCTTCGGATCGGCCCATTTCGATGCCCCCGATGACACGAACAGGTGCGGCACCTTCTTGATGTTCATGTATTTCTGGATCGCCGAATTGGTCGCGGTTCCGAGCGGATTGAAGATCAGCAAGACCTCATCGCTCTCCACCAGCTTGCGGGCCTGCTCGACCGTCTTGGGTGGTGAATAGGCGTCGTCATAGCTGATGAAGGTGATCTTGCGGCCATTCACGCCGCCCTGATCGTTGATCATCCGGAAATAGGCGGCCTCGGACTTCCCGATCGAAGCATATGACGACGCCGGTCCGCTATAAGGCATGATATTGCCGATCTTGATCTCGGTATCGGACGCGCCGGGATCGTATTTCTTCTGCGCGTGAGCGGACGAAGTAAGGGCGCCGATTGTGAGCACAGCGAGAAGCGCAGATCGCCCGCGTGAAGAGATCAGATTCATCGTTTCCTCTAACGTCGTTTGTTATTGGCCAGTTGACTGGTTTTTATGGGACGTCGAGTATGCACGTTGCCGATCGAAGAGCATAGCGCATGCGCGGTGAAGCCCTCTCCGCAATTGGAGAGGGCGACCGTGAGGCGGAATTCGCTACGATTCTTTCTCGCCTGACATCAGCGGTCCGAACAGCTCCCAGCTCTCACCCTTGAATCTTTGCATCTGGAGCTGTTCTAGCGGGCTGAAATCGGTCGGGCTTGTCTTGATCTTGGTGCCGGGCAGATAGATGCCGATTTCCATATTGAGGTTCGCGGCCTGCCTCATAACGTTCTCACGGGTCAGATCGTCACCGCATTGCTTGAGCACCTGAACGATACCCTGCGAAACACCGTAGCCAAACACGGTCGCGCCGTCTTCCTTGTCGCCTTCGGGATAGTATCTATCCATGAAGGCGCTCCATTCCTTCATGCCCGCGTCGTCCTTCCATGTCGGATCCTTGGGGTCCTTCATATAGGCGGCACTGAGCACATCCTGGGAATTGGCATATCCCGCCGGCTTCATCACGCTGCCGACGGAGGCGGACACGTTGGTGAGGATGTGCACCGGCTTCCATCCCATCTCGCCAATCTTCTTGATCGCCTGAGCGGCAAATTTCGGCGTGGCGATGTTGATGAAGATATCGGGGTTGGCAGACTTGATCTGCACGATCTGCGAATCCACCGTCGGCGAAGCCGTTTCGTAGGGCACTTCGCTGACGATATACTCTTTCAGCTTGTCGCCGAAACCTTCATGCAGCCCGACGATGTAGTCCTTGCCGAAATCGTCATTGGCATAGAGCACGCCGACTTTCTTGCCGGGGTGGTTCTTCATGATGTACTTCGCATAGATGCGCGCTTCTGCCTGGTAGCTCGGCTGCCATCCCATGGTCCAGGGGAAGTTCTTGGGATCGGCCCATTTTGCAGCGCCTGTCGAAACGAATAGTTGCGGCACCTTCTTGGTGTTCATGTATTTCTGGATAGCCGTGTTTCCCGGCGTGCCCAGCGGATTCATGATGAAGAGGACCTCGTCGTTCTCGACCAGCTTGCGGGCCTGCTCGACGGTCTTCGGCGGCGAATATCCGTCGTCGTAACTGATGAAGGTGATCTTGCGACCGTTGATGCCGCCCTTCTCGTTGACCATCTTAAAATAGGCCGCCTCGGTCTTGCCGATGGTGGCATAGGACGAGGCTGGACCGCTATAGGGCATGATATTGCCGATCTTGATCTCGGTGTCGGTGGCGCCGGTGTCGTATTTCTTCTGCGCGTATGCGGTGGATGGCGCGGCCATCGATCCGGCCAAGGCGATGCAGGCGAGTGTCAGCGCTCGCAGGACTTTGAAGTCTTGCATGATCAGTCGTCCTCCCTTTGGTTCGATCAACCGCATCGCCTGTCTGCGCAGGCTTGAATGAAGCGGCTCGAATGGCGGGAGTATGCACCAAGCCTGAGGCTTGGAAAGTAAGCCAGCGCGGCAATCGTCGCCGCGGCGCACAAGCGCCGCGGCGTTGCACTGCGCAGGCGCCTAGCGGCCTTGAAAGTCCGCGGGACGTTTTTCGAGGAACGACGCCATGCCCTCGCGGAAATCGTCGGTGCGAAACAAGGGCAGGAGTTGCAGGAATACGTGATGGACGTGCTCGCCGAAATTCTCGGAAAGGCCAGCCCGCATCATGCGTTTGGCGGCCTGCACCGCCAGCGGCGCATTGGCGGCGATCTCGGCCGCGACCGCGCGGCCCCGCGCCTGCAACTCTGCATCGGCTACAACCTCATTGGTCAGGCCCATATCGAGGCTTTCGCGGGCGGAAAGGGTGCGGCCGGTAAAAATCAGCTCGGCGGCTTTGGCCCAGCCGATCATGCGCGGTAAGAACCATGTCCCGCCGGACTCCGGCACCACGCCGCGCTTGACGAAGGCCGCGGCAAATTTGGCACTTTCGCCCATGATGCGGATGTCACAATTGAGGGCGATGTCCATGCCATAACCGGCCGCAGCGCCGTTGAGCAGGCAGATGGTCGGCTTCTCCATGTTGAACATCACGATCGGCTGCGCCGTCTTCATGTCCAGCGTGGTGCGCGAACTGTTGGCATCGTTGGCCGAGCCGATGCCTTTGCCCTGGGTGGCGCTCACCATATCGAGCCCGGCGCAGAACATGCGCCCGGCAGCGGTCAGGATTATGACGCGGACATTCGGATCAGCATCGGCCTTGAGGAAGAGGGCGCTGAGTTGCGCCAGCATCTCGCGCGAGATCGTGTTCATCCGCTCGGGGCGATTGAGCGTGATCGTCGCGATGTTGTCGGCGACGGCATAGAGCACTTCGTCGGATGTCGCAGCTTCGGACATGGCTTCCTCTCGCATTGGGCGTTTCTTGTGTTGTTCTGTTTTTGCGGCGTCAGCTAAGGCGTAATGGCGCTGGTGTGCAAGTGGCCATGCATTTGCGCGCCTTGGCAGGGTGAGGGCGGTTTGCTCTACTTCCCTTGTTCACGCGTCGGCGATGATCGGCGATATCAAGAAAATCCAAGGGAGAGCTCGTCCATGTCCAGCCCCAATATCCGCGTTCTTGCCACCGATCTCGCATTCCCCGAAGGACCGGTGGTGATGCCGGATGGCTCGGTGGTGTTGGTCGAAATTCGCGCGCAGCAATTGACGCGAATTTTTCCTGATGGCCGCAAGGAGGTCGTCGCCAAGATTCCGGGCGGGCCGAACGGTGCGGCGCTCGGGCCCGATGGCAAGATCTACATCACCAACAATGGCGGTTTCAGCTGGGTGCCGTCGCGCGGCATGTTGATGCCGCATGCGCCCGAGCCGCACGAATATATCGGCGGCGCCATCCAGCGCGTCGATCTTGCCACGGGCGCGATCGAGACGCTGTTCACGTCATTCGGCGAGCACAAGCTGAAGGGACCGAATGATCTGGTGTTCGACAAGCAGGGCGGACTGTGGTTCAGCGAACTTGGCAAGCGCCGTGCGCGTGACATGGATGTCGGTGGCGCCTATTACATCAAGCCGGGCATGAGCGAGATCACCGAGCAGGTCATCGGTGTACTGCCCGCCAATGGCATCGGGCTCTCGCCCGACGAGAAGACCATGTATATCGCCGAGACCCCGACCGGCCGGTTGTGGGCCTACAATGTCGGTTCGCCTGGCGAGGTGGTGCCGGGCGACACGATCTATCGCGGCGAGCGCGGCCGTCCGATCTGTGGCCTTGGCGGCTATCAGATGTTTGACTCGCTGGCGGTCGAAGCATCGGGCAATGTCTGTGTCGCGACGCTTGTGAGCGGCTGCATTTCGGTGATTGCGCCCGATGGCAAACTGGTGGAACAAGTCGAGACAGGCGATCGCGTGACGACGAACATCGCGTTCGGTGGTCCCGAGCTGAAGACTGCGTATATTACGCTGTCAGGCAAGGGCGAATTGATCGCAATGGATTGGCCGCGTGGCGGTCTGCCGCTGAATTTTCTCAACAAGTAGCATCTCAACAACGAGGACGATCGATGCTGTGGCTTGAACCTGTAACGCTGTCTGGACCTCATGCCCGGCTCGAACCTCTCGCCAAAGACCACTGCGACGGCCTGATTGCGGCCGCGCAGGATGGAGACCTGTCGAAGATCTGGTACACTGCGATTCCCGCGCCGGAGGCGATGGCCGCCGAGATCGATCGGCGCCTGTCGCTGCAAACGTCCGGCGCCATGCTGCCGTTCGCGGTCAGGGATGCCAGCGGCAAGATTGCGGGCATGACGACCTATATGAATGTCGATGCCGGCAATCGCCGGGTCGAGATCGGATCGACCTGGTACGGCAAGTGGGTCCAGCGAACCGGTTTGAACACGCAATGCAAGTTGCTTTTGCTGCAGCACGCGTTCGAAAAACTGGATTGCATCGCGGTGGAATTCCGCACGCATTTCTTCAATCACCAGTCCCGCCGCGCCATCGAGCGACTCGGCGCCAAGCAGGACGGCATCATGCGCAACCACCAGATCGCACCCAACGGCACACTGCGCGACACCGTCATCTATAGTATTCTGCCCAACGAATGGCCGACGGTGAAGGCGCATCTGACATATCAGTTGGAGCGTAGGGCGGATTAGCGCAGCGTACTCCGCCGCGGTCTTCGCCACACAAGCTCGGCCGGCGGATTGCGGCTTCGCCTCATCCGCCCTACGATCATCGCTCCTCTGGATTCACGTTCTCGGATAGATCCGGTCGATCAGCCGCCGACAATAGTCCGGCGTCGGTGTCTCCTGGCTGACCAGAATACGGTAGACGATCGGGGCTACCACGTGGTCGATCACTTCCTGCACGTCGAAGGGCGTCTCGCCACGCGCCTTGGCACGCTCGGTGATGGTCGCAAGATGATCATTGGTGAAACTGCAACAGATGCAAGTCTGGCCCTCGGCGGTTTCGGCCGTGCCGTCGCGCAGCAGCGCACGACCGACGGGAGAGGACATCTCTTCCGCATATTGATCGATGAAGGCGCGCAGATCGGTTTCGACCGCACCGGTGTCATCGGGATCGCTGATTGGCCGTAGCCGTGCCACAGCGACGTCGGCGAGCAGCGTCTGCAGATCGCCCCAGCGGCGATAAATGGTTGAAGGTGTCACCCCGGCCGCGGCGGCAATCTGGGGCACGGTGATCTGATTTCGGGTGGCGGGCGTGCTGAGCTTGCGCACAGCATCGTGCACTGCCTGCTGGATGCGGGCGCTACGCCCTCCAACCCGAACCCTTTCTCTGACAACCATCGCTCACTCCAGACCAAATCCACGCCGTGAGCCAGACTTTCTTAACGCAAAGGAATTGCATTAAGCTTCTGAGTGGCCTAAGTCTTAATGCAACAACTTAGCTTTTAGGGGCGAGCCATGCAAGGCGACACCGAAAAGACCTTCGTCAACCAAGCGCCGGCAATAGACACCAAGAGCGGCTGGGTGCTCGGGCATGTCGCCATGACAGTTTACAGCTTCGCCGGCGCGGCGCTGGTGGCCGCCAGCAGCAGTGCGGTGACGCCGCTGTATCGGCTCTATCAGCAGTCCATGCATCTGACGCCGTTGATGATCACGCTGGTGTTCGCTGTCTATGCGATCAGCCTGCTCGCAGCGCTGCTGACGGTTGGCGGGCTGTCCGATTATGTCGGCCGCAAGCCGGTGATATTCGTGGCGCTGCTGATCAATGCCGTGGCCATGGTGCTGTTTTCCTACGCCACCGATGTCACCCACCTGATCATTGCCCGCGCGGTGCAGGGCCTGTGTGTCGGCATCGCCACCACGACGCTCGGCGCCTCTATCCTCGACAGCGACCGCAAACGCGGGCCGCTGCTCAACAGCGTCACCGCCTTTATTGGGCTGATGGTCGGTGTGCTCGGCGCCGCCCTGCTGGTGACCTACGGCCCCGATCCGCTGCATCTGGTCTATGAGGTGCTGTTCGCGATCACGGCCGTGATGATCGTGCTCCTGATGGTCATGCCTGAGACGGTGTCGCGCAAGCCGGGGGCATTGGCGTCGTTGCAGCCGAACGTGCGGGTGCCGCCGCAGTCCCGCGTCGCGCTGCTGCGTGTCGCCCCTGCGAGCATCGCCGCCTGGGCCTTGGGTGGCTTTTATCTGTCGCTGATGCCAACCGTGGTGGCGGTCATCATGGGCGTGAGCGCGCCTTGGATCGGCGGCGTGGTGGTCGCGGCACTGATGCTGTCGGGCGCGTTGGCCGTAGCGGCGCTGCGGCATTTGCCGCCGCGGCGGTTGCTGGTGCTCGGTACGGCGACCTTGTCGCTCGGTGTCGTCGTGTCGCTGATCGGAATCTGGCAGCACAGCGTGGTCGCCTTGTTTGCCGGCGCGGTGATCGCCGGCATCGGCTTTGGCGGGTCGTTCGCTGGAACGCTGAGCGCACTGCTGCCGACGGCCGAGGCGCATGAGCGCGCGGGCTTGCTGGCCACGTTTTACATCATCTCCTATCTGGCCTTCAGCCTGCCGGCGCTGGCGGCCGGCGTGGCCGTGCCTTATGTCGGGCTGGACGGCGTCGCTTATGCCTATGGCGTGGTCGTCATCGTGCTGGCCATCGCCTCGATGATCGCGACACTACGCAGCGAAGCGTGACGTTAGATCGCATCCGGTTGATACAGCGTGTCCACCGTCACCGTGCCGACCACGCGTGACACGCACGGACAGATTTTGGCGTTCGTGCTCTTCTGATGCTCGCTGAAGAAGACGTCGCGATGATCAATCTCGCCCTCCACCGAAACGACATCGATGGCACAGACGCCGCATTCGCCGCGCTGGCAATCTGACATCACCTCGAACCCGGCATCATCGAGGGCAGCCAGCATGGAGCGGCCCTGCGGCACGATGATCTGCGCAGCGCTGCCCTTCAGCAACACGCGGAATTCCGTGCTCGGCAGCAGCCCGCTGGAGCCAAAGGTCTCGAAGCGCAAATCGGCAGGCGCACGACCGGCTGCATTCCATGCCCGCCGGGCGTCTTCCAGCATCCGCATCGGGCCGCACAGGATCACAATGGCGTCGAAAGGCAGGGCGGAAAAGGTCGCGGCCAGATCAAGCCGCTTGCCTTCGTCGCGGGCATGTAGCGTCAGCCGGTCGCCAAGTAGGGCTTCAAGCTCATCCAGATAGGCGGCATCATCGCGGGTCTTTACGGCGTAATGCAGCTGCAGATCGACGTCTTTGGCACGCAGCGCTGCTGCGATGCCGGTGATCGGCGTAATGCCGATTCCGCCGGCGATCAGGCAGAACGCCTTGCGGGTCCAGTCGATATCGTACAGCGAGGACGGAGTGGAGATCTCAAGCCGGGCGCCGACGTCGAGGGCCCACATCGCCTTCGAGCCGCCGCGACTATCCTGCGCGAGCCGCACTGCGATGCGCAGCATTTCGCTGCTGCGTTCTCCCACCAGCGAATAGGAGCGCGTCTGCGGCTGGCCATCGATCAGCAGGCTGATATCGATGTGGCTGCCAAGCGGATAGGCCGGCAGTGCGCTGTCCGGCTTCAGTGTGATTTCACGAATCGTTGGCGCAACGTTGCGGATAGTCTCGACGCGGCACCCCATCCATTGGTCAGCAAAACGCATGAGGGCTCTCCGTTAATCCACCGGCGTCGCGGCCAGCATTGCCAGTGCGGGCAGCAGATCGAGATGGGTTCGGTTACGCAGCGCAAGGCGCAGATTGCGGACGGCCAGCCGCGCATGCTCGCGCATGATCGCCTCAGCGCGCGCGCCTTCGCGGTTCTCGATGGCGTCCACGACAATACGGTGATGCTCTTGCCCGATGAGAAGAATGTGGTGCGCCTCGGGCAGAGCCGATTGCGCCATCACGAAGGCGCTCGGCGAGGCGAAGGGCATGGCCGAGACGCGATCGATCTGCCGGATCACCGGCGCGCTGCCGGACAGGTCAGTCAGCAGAGCATGAAATCGCGCGTTCATCGTCACGTAAGCCGAGAAAGCCTCGACCGAAATCGGATCCTGCCGCACCAGTTGATCCAGATCCGACAGACATTCCTTCAGCGGTTCGAGCGCGCGCGCGCTGGCGCCGCGTTCGGCGGCGAGGCGCGCGGCAAGGCCTTCGAGGGTGCCGCGCAGCTCGATGGAATCGAGAATGTCGCGCTCGGAAAAAGCCTTGACCATGAAGCCCCCGGAGGGGATCGCCTGCAGCAGGCCCTCATCTTCCAGCCGCACCAGCGCGAGCCGCACCGGTGTTCGCGACACGCCGGTAATGTCGACGGCCTGTAATTCGCTGATCCGTTCGCCAGAGCGCAATTGTCCGGACAGGATCATGTCGCGGAGCCCCAGCTGCGCGCGAACGGTTTGCGAAACGGAGCGGTCGGCTTCGCTCATGGATTCACTCCGCCGCTTGCAGCTTCGACGGCGTGGTTTCCTTCGCCACCATGCGGTCGATCACCCGGCGGCACCACATGGCGCCGGCATCGATGTTGAGATTGTAGAACACACGGTCCGGATTGGCGGTCATGGCCTGCTGCTGCGCTTCGAGAATGATCTCGTCCTCGTGGAAGATGCCGGCCACACCTTCACGGATATTGGTCGTGATCTTTTGCTCGGTGAGGCGATAACTGCGCACAAAGGCCCAGAAATAGTGGCAGGTCGTCTCGGTCTCCGGCGTCATGGTGTTGAGCACGAAGCCGTTGACGCCCTGCGAGCGGTCGCCCTCCGGTGCGCCTGTGCCGGTGGGCGCCACGCCGACGTCGATATTCACCGTGCAAGGCGCTTCGAAACGGATGATCTGCCAGCGATCGACGGGGCCGGGCTTCTGCAACTGCGCCGCCCAGAATGGCGGTGCCTCGATGCCCTTCATCCACCGCGTGACGGTGACGGTCTTGTCGCCGTGGGTGACGTCGAACGGCGATTCGGCGACATCGTCCTGACCGATGCTGGAGCCATGCACGAAGGTCTCGTGGGTGAGGTCCATCAGATTGTCGACCACCAGCCGATAGTCGCATTTGACATGGATGGTCTTGCCATCACCAGCCCAGGCAGGATCGTCGTTCCAGTGCATGTCGGGCACCAGGGCAGGGTCGGCCAGCGCGGGATCGCCCATCCAGAGCCAGACAAAGCGATGGCGCTCGACGACGGGATAGGCGCGGACGCAGGCTGACGGATTGATGGTCTCCTGCGAAGGCATGAAGGTGCAGCGGCCCTGCGCGTTGTATTTCAGGCCGTGATAGCCGCAGACGACGGTGTCGCCCTCCAGCCGGCCCTTGGATAGAGGCACAAGCCGGTGCCAGCAGGCATCCTCCAGCGCACTGACGCCGCCATCGGCGCGGCGATACATCACCACATGCTTCCCGCAGATCGTGCGCGGGAACAGCTGTCGCTTGATGTCGACATCCCAGGCGGCGGC
>SDZE01000309.1 GCA_004173095.1 Bradyrhizobiaceae bacterium | reverse complement strand
TTCGGATCTTCCTTGACGCTCGCGGCCGGCAGCAGGGCGGTGCCCTCAAAGCGCGGCATCACATGCATGTGCAGGTGAAACACCACCTGGCCGCCGGCCGCTTCGGAATATTGCGCGACGGTCATGCCGTCGGCGTTGAATGCATTCCGGGTCGCCGCCGCGAGCTTGTGCGCGGCGCGGATCACATGGGCGTAATCCTCCGGCAGGATGTCGAAGATGTTGCGTGCAGCGGCCTTCGGGATCACGAGCGTATGGCCGGGTGAGCGCGGCATGATGTCGAGGAAGGCGAGAACGTGGTCGTTCTCATAGACCTTCATGCAAGGCAGCTCGCCGCGCAGGATTTTGGCGAAGATATTGTTGTTGTCATACGCGACCATGGAATCCTCCCGATTTCGCGGCGAATGTCGCCGCCGGGCGCGTTCGGGTCAAGTTGCGGATTAGTCTTGCGGGTCGCCCTTGCGGAACGGACCGAGTTCGGCCAATTCGCGGCCGGCTTCGGCGACATAGCCGCGCTCGCGCTTGAGATAATCCGCGACCGCCGCCCGAAATCCGCGATCGGCGATGTAATGCGCGGAATAGGTCGTCTGCGGGAGATAGCCGCGGGCAATCTTGTGCTCGCCCTGGGCGCCGGCTTCAACGGTCTTGAGCTTGCGGCGGATCGCAAAATCGATGGCCTGATAATAGCAGACCTCAAAATGCAGGAACGGGTGGTGCTCGATAGCGCCCCAGTGACGGCCAAACAGCGTGTCGGAGCCGATGAAATTGATGGCGCCGGCGATGAATTTGCCGTTGCGCCGGGCCATGATCAGCGCCACGTCGTCGGCCATGGTTTCGCCGATCAGCGTGTAGAATTCGCGGGTCAGGTACGGGCGGCCCCATTTGCGTGAGCCCGTCTCCATGTAGAAATCGAAAAAGGCATCCCAGGCTTCTTCGGTGATGTCGCGGCCCGACAGCGCCTCAATGGTGACGCCAGCTGCGAGGGCATCGCGCCGCTCGCGCTTGATTGCCTTGCGATGGCGCGAATTCAGCGTCGCAAGAAAGTCGTCGAAGGTTTCGTAGCCGGGATTATGGAAATGAAACTGCTGGTCGGTGCGCTGCAGGAAGCCACGCTCAGCGAGAAATTTCCATTCGTCTTCGCGGGCGAACGTCACGTGCACCGACGAGGCTTCCGTCGCCTCGCACAGCCCGACCAGCCCACCGGCGAGCGCATCGCCGACACGCACGACATCGACGCCATCGCGGATCAGGAGGCGGGGCCCGGTGGCCGGGGTGAACGGAACCGAGGCCTGCAACTTCGGATAATACTCGCCGCCGGCGCGCTCATAGGCATCGGCCCAGCCGCGGTCGAACACATATTCGCCCTGAGAATGAGACTTCAGATAGCACGGCACGATGCCGGCGATCACGCCGTCCTGCTTGACGAGCAGGTGCCGCGGCCCCCAGCCGGTGCGTGCACAGGCCGAATTCGATTTCTCAACAGCGCTCAGAAAAGCGTGTGAAACAAATGGGTTATAGGGTATAGCTGAAGTCGAGTTGTGGCCGCTTGAGAGCGTATCGAGCCCGGCCAGATCGCCAGGGAGCGTCTGCCCCGCAATCGCGCGGCCGGTGGCGCAGGCGTCCCAATCCGCTTGCGGCACCTGGCTGATCGATCCGACTGCTTCGAGCGTAATATCCGATGACGTCATCAATCACTTGAACCGGTCATGTGCGATCAGCGCGGCGACCTCACAAATCAATTGGGCACTTCGTGTCGCACTTCAAGGGGCTTGCATCCCGCGGCGTGCCCGGCGCGTGCCGGTTAAGGCAGAAACCCTTCAAACGTCATCTGGTCGGCATAGCGTTCAGACACCGCGCGTTGCTCCGGCGTCCGCACCGTCCATGTCAGCAGGGCACAGCCGAACAGATTGCGGGCGATCCACGGCGCCGGGGCAGGCAATTGGCGGACCCAGTAAGACACGAAATGCGGCCGGGTGCGGAAGGCGTGACGGAGATGCAGCATGCCGTCACGCTGGGATTGGGTCAGCGTCAGCCACTCGCCTTCGTCATAGCTGCGCTGGGCGGTGATGCCGCGGGTGATGTCGGGCGCGATCTCGCGCATCGCTTGAACCTGATCGGGATCGAACGACATCCAGGCCACCGGGCCGCGATAGGCTTTCAGCAATTCGGCTGTCCGGCGTACCAGTTGCCGGTCACCGTCGAAGTGACTCTTGATCTCTATCACGAGGCCGACGCGGCCATCGATCAGCGCCAGCAGATCGCCGAGCGACATCATCCGTTCGGACGTGTCCTTGAAGGTAACAGCCATAAGTTCGGCCGCGGTCTTGGCGAGCAGCGCCCCTTCGCCTTCGGTGAGACGCCCGAGTGCGTCATCGTGATGGACCATCGCCTCGCCATCAGCGGTGAGTTGCACATCCACCTCGATGGCAAAGTTACCGGCGATGGCCGCATGCATGGCGCCGGGCATGTTCTCGATGATGCCGCGGGCGCGATCATGCAGGCCGCGATGCGCGACCGGGCGGGCAATCAGCCAGGCGGGTGCGCGCATCGGGGTGATCCCTTCAGGTGTATTTTAGATCAGGCGACTTCGAACACTGCATCGACCTCGACCGCGCAATCGGCCGGCAGCGAGGCGACACCGACCGCGGCGCGGGAGTGGCGGCCCTTGTCGCCGAAGGCAGCGACCATCAGGTCTGACGCGCCATTGATGATTTTTGGCGCGTCGATGAAATCGGGTGTCGCATTGACGAAACCGCCGAGCCGCACCACGCGCGCCACCTTATCGAGATCGCCGAGCGCGGCCTTGACCTGAGCCAGGATATTCACCGCGCAGCCGCGCGCGGCAGCGATACCGTCCTCGACGCTGACATCGGCGCCGAGCTTGCCCTTGGCAATCAGCTTGCCGTCGGCGCCGAGGCAGATCTGGCCCGAGACGAACAGCAGATTGCCGGTGCGCACGAAGCCCACATAATTGGCCACCGGGCTGACCGGCTCATGAAGGGTCACACCCTGTTCCGCGAGTTTCTGTTCGACCACACCTGGCATACGAAATTCCCCATAGCTTGACGTTAGCCGCGCCGGATTTGGCGGCGCAGACCGCGCTTGTTTCCCTTATCGGGTCCCTCCACGCAAGTGACGCGCCCGGATGGGCTGGATGCCGACGACGCATCTGGCTTCTGCCATAATCGATCGCAAATATGGCATTCCGCGGGTGGCTGAACAGTTGACCGTATCTGGCCGCAGTTGCGGCGCAAGAGGGCGCTCATTATTGTCGCGTTCCAACAGACAGGACGATCCAAATGCGCCGCACCGCTTCGATCTCGCGCTTCAAGGCTGCCTCGATAGCGCTCGGCGCCGCGTTGTTGCTGGCGCCCGCCCTTGGCCATGCGGCGGCTCCGGGACCGGCGGTGCCGTTCTTGGCGCATCAGGCGCTGTATGAGCTCAAGCTCGCCAAATCGCGCGGCAATGCCAATGTGAATGCTGCCACCGGCCGCATCCTCTACAATTTCACCGGCAGTGTCTGTGAAGGCTATTCGTCGGATTTCCGTCAGGTTTCCGAACTCAGCACAGGCGAGGACAAGACGACCTTGAGCGACCTGCGCTCGACCAGCTGGGAGGCCGGCGACGGCAAGAGCTATCGGTTCAAGATCGAAACCCAGATGAACGACAGCGCTGCCAGCAAGATCGACGGCATCGCCGAGCGTGACGGCGACCACGTCAATGTCAAACTGACGCTGCCGGAGAAGAAGAGCTTCAAGCTCGATGGCGACATCGTGTTTCCGACCGAACAGATCCACCGCATCATCGCCGCGGCGAAGGAGGGCAAGTCGGTGCTCGAACTCAACGTGTATGATGGCTCGGACACCGGCGAGAAAGTCTACAGCACCTTGACGGTGATCGGGCAGGCGGTGCCGGCCGACCGCAAGGTGGCCGAGCCCGATCCGGCAACGGCCGACGCCAAGATGCAGGCGCACATGCGCTGGCCGGTGACGGTCAGCTATTACGACAAATCGGCAAAATCCAGTGACGGCGGCGAACAGACGCCTGTCTATGCGATGTCGTTCGAGCTCTATGAGAACGGCGTGTCGCGGGCGCTGGCGCTGGACTACAACGATTTCGTCATCGCGGGCGCGATGAGCAAGCTGATGGTGAAAGAGACCAAGGCGTGCAAGTAATCCTTCTCCCCGGTTGCGGGGAGAAGTGGAGCAAGCGTCAGTCCGCGCGTGAAAACCGCATGTTGTCGAGCAGCCGCAAGCCGCCGCCTTCAGTTTTCAAGAGTTTCTTCACCGCGCCGGATGCCGCAATTTCATAGTGATCGGCATAGGCTTCGTGGTTCTTCTCGATGTCCTCGAGACGATACAGATAATTCACCATCAGGCTCGCCGACTCGCGCAGACCCTTCGCCGACATGTCGCCGAGCCAGTCGATCCGCTCCAGCCGGGCGCCGTTGCCGAGATGGAAGCGAGCCACGGAGTCGATCGGCCCTCCGCGCGCACTCTTGGCCTTCAGGAAATAATGCGCGGCAAGGCCTTCCATGACCGGCTTCAATTGCTCGCGCAAGGCTGTGTCGTTGGCCCAGTTGGGATTGTCGAGCAGGTCCACCAAAGCGCGATCCTCGTCCGACAGATTGAGATCGTCCGCTTTCTTGAGCCACTTCATGAAGCCGGGCACTGGCGACAGCGTGACGAAATTTTCGAGTTTGGGCAATTCCCGACGCAATTCCTCGACCACCTGCTTGATCAGGAAATTGCCGAATGAAATGCCGCCAAGCCCGCGCTGGCAATTCGAGATCGAATAGAACACCGCGGTGCGCGCCCGCTCGATCGGCACCGGCGATCGGTCCTGCGCCAGCAGCGGGGCGATGGCGCCGGGAATGGCCTCGGTGAGCGCGACTTCGACGAAGATCAGCGGCTCATCGACGAGGGCAGGGTGGAAGAAGGCATAACAGCGTCGATCGACCGGATCGATGCGGCGACGCAGATCGTCCCAATCATGGATCTCGTGCACGGCCTCATATTTGATGACCTTTTCGAGGATGTTGGCGGGTGTCGACCAGTCGATCCTGCGCAGCACGAGAAACCCCCTGTTGAACCACGATGCGAACAGATGAACGACGTCGTTATCGACAGCGTTGAGGTCCTTGTTGCCGCGCTTCAGATCGAGCAGGTCCTCGCGCATCTTGACCAGTTCGCTGGTGCCGCCAGGCGCGCGGTTGAGGCGGCGAAACAGTTCCTGCCGCTGCGGCTCCGAGGCGATATGCAATGCGCCAGCGCCTTCGCCGGTGGGATCAGCGCGCCACGCTTCGATCGCCTTGCCGAGCCGGTCATGATCGGGGCCGTATTTATGCGCCAGCGTCTCGAAGAACATG
Source organism: Bradyrhizobiaceae bacterium (assembly GCA_004173095.1). Taxonomy (GTDB): domain Bacteria; phylum Pseudomonadota; class Alphaproteobacteria; order Rhizobiales; family Xanthobacteraceae; genus Tardiphaga. The sequence goes on along the minus strand of SDZE01000309.1, from coordinate 28,302 downwards.
AGGCGGCCGGCTTCATCCAGCGATTGATAATGATCGAGCACGCCGCGCGCGATGGCGGTGCCCGACGCTTCGCCGCGGCCCGACAACAACTCGGCACATAGGTCGATCAGATCTATGGCGTTCTGTTTGGAATCGACGGACGCCGGGCCGAGCCGCAACAGGTTGCGGCCACGCTCTGAGATCGAGGCGAGGAGATCGGAGAAGAAGTCGTTGCTCATGCTTTATCAATTCCCGGCTGGAAGCGAGCCCACTCACGCGACAATATAGCCCTTTGCGAGGCGTATTGCGCGGACATTTGAAGCATGAAACAATCGTGAAGAGGCACCTTCCGGCAAGAGTTTTGCATTCGGCTGCAGAACCATAACGGCATCAACCTATCGGCATCAACTCTATCGGCATCACAAGGGGATACACGATGAAGCGGACTTTGAAGCGTGGCGTTGGTGCGGCTCTGGCTCTGGGGGCGCTGAGCTTCGGGGCATTGAGCGTCGGGACGCTGATGAGCAGCGGCGCGGCATTTGCCCAGCAAACGATCAAGGTCGGCTGGACCATCCCGGCCGAGGAATCCAAATACTGGATGATGAAGCGGCCGCAGGAATTCGCGGATCTCGGCAAAAAATACAACATCGAATGGGTGCAGTTTCAGGGCACCGCACCGATGACCCAGGCACTCGCAGCTGGCGCGCTCGATTGCGCGACGCAATCGCCGCTGGCGCTGGCGCAGGGTGTGGTCGGCGGTGGCCTGAAGGCTTATGTGGTGGCCCAGCACGTGTTCGAAAAGCCCGGCAGCTTCTCGGTGTATTGGGCGGTCAAGGATGACTCGCCAATCAAGACGATTGCCGATCTGAAGGGCAAGACACTGTCCATCAACACGCTCGGCTCGGGCATTTACGGCCCGATGGCGATCCTGCTGAAGCAGGCCGGGCTCGATGCCGCCAAGGACATCAAGCTGGTCGAGGTCGGCTTCGCTCTGTCGGAAGAGGCGCTGCGTTCGGGCCGTGTTGATTCGGCCGTCATGAACCAGCCTTTCGCCGCGCGCATGGAAGCCAAGGGCGGCACGCGCAAACTGTTCTCGCTGTCGCAGCAGCAGGAAGGCATCGTGCATATTCTCGAAGCCTGCCGCGCAGAATTCGTCGACAAGAATCCCGATGTCGCCAAGGCCTATGTTCGCGACATCACGCTCGGCATGCAGAAGGCGCTCGCCAATCGCGAGGAGACGCTGAAAGTCGTCAATGAGGTGATGAAGGCGCCGGTTCCGGTGCTGGAAACCTATCTGCTGAAAGAAAACGATTTCGCCCGCGATCCCGGCGCAGCGCCAAACTTCGATGCGATCCAGAAGATGCTTGATACCTATGTCGAGACGGGGATGCTGTCGAAGAAGGTCGATGTGTCCGCGTGGAAGAACCCGAACGTCGTGGCGCCGATCAAGTAACCCTACGTCATTGCAAGGAGCATGGCGGCGAAGCAATCCAGATCCTGGTTTTCTGGATTGCTTCGCTTGCTCGCAATGACGGAGAATACCGACGGAGAGCGAGGGTCGTCAGTCCGCCGCCTCGTCGCCGTGATCGCTGTCGATCAGCAAATCCAGCGCATATTTAATCGTCGCGCGTTCGTCGTCGTTGAAGCGGTCGAGCACCGAAGCTTCATGCTCGAGCGCTGCCTTCAAGGCCGGCTTCACCCGCGCGCGGCCTTTCGCCGTCAGATGCAGCGTCACGCGGCGGCGGTCATGCGATGTGCTCTTGCGCTTGAGGAGTTCGTCGCCTTCCATGCGGTCGAGCGTCTTGGTGAGGCCCGGCTGCTTCATCAGCGCCATGGCGGCGAGTTCACCGACCGACAGGCCTTCCACATCCGTCAGACACGCGAGCACGCGCCATTCCGGCACGGTGAGGTCCCAGTCCTTCAGCCGTGCGTGGAATGCACTGGAAACGTTGAAGCTCGCGCGCGCCAGCAGATAGGGCAGGTAGTTGCGCGCAAAACTGTCGCTGGCGAGCGGCGGTTGCTGTCGCTGCCCCTTGTCGATGCGGCGCAACTGTCCGGAATGAAACACCAGCGGATCGTGATTGCGCTCGACGAAGCGGACGACTTCGCCCACCAGGATCGTGTGATCGCCACCGGCATAGCGCGCCCACGTCCTGCATTCGAAGATCGGCGCGAGGCCGTCGATCAGCGGCGCACCGGTGACGCCGGGGCGGTGATCGATGTCGGCGAATTTGTCGGAGCCGCGGCGGCCGAAGCGCATTGCCAATTCGCCGTGATCGGCGCCGAGAAAATGGATCGCGAATGCCTCGGCTGCGACGAACGAATCGTGACTTGGCGACGACTTGGCCACGCTCCACAACACCAGCGGCGGATCCAGCGACACCGATGAAAACGAATTGGCGGTCATGCCGATCGGATGCTCGCCGGCCTCCGCGGTGACGACAGTCACGCCGGTCGGAAACTGGCCGAGCGCTTGACGGAACGTCGTCGGGTTGATTGGCTGCGTAGCATCGGGCGATGCGTCGGGTGGCAATGCGTCGGGCGTCTGGTCATGCGCCGGTCTGTCTGTCGCCATCTCGGTTCGCCGCTCCGCATGCGCGCAACTGCCTTTCAAACAAGCGTCGCGCCGTCGTTTTAGCCTTAAAAATATTCCTTTTCATATAACATAGGCGCGCTTATCATCCAACGATAATCGCTAAACGGGATGGAGAGGCAACATGCTGGCGGATCGCATCGAAGCGAAATGGATCGACGCATTCTGCGAGATTTTTGAACGTTGCGCGGTCAAGCCCGGCGACACTGCCGCGATCCTCTCGGAGACGCAATCGCGCGCACTGAATGTGCACATTGCCGAATTGGCATTGCTGCGCATGGGGGCACGGCCGTTTCATGTGGTGGTGCCGACAGCGCGCAACAAGCAGGTGGTCCCGATCCGCTCCACCGGCGCATCGGAGGCGATCCAACAATTGGGTCCGGTGGTGTCGGCGTTGCAACAGGCCGGCTTCGTGGTGGATTGCACCATCGAAGGTCTGATGCATGCGAAGGAGACCCCCGAAATCCTGAAGGCCGGTTCGCGCATCCTCGTAATCTCCAACGAACATCCGGAAGCGCTTGAGCGCATGGTGCCGGACTCGGCGCTGGAAAAGCGCGTGCGGGCGGCGGCGAAGATGCTGCGCGGCACCAGGCACATGAAGGTGACCTCGAAGGCCGGCACCGATCTCGATGTAAACATGGAAGGTGCAGCGACCGTCGGCGTGTGGGGCTGGACCGACAAGCCCGGCACGCTCGCCCATTGGCCCGGCGGCATCGTGGTGTCGTTTCCGAAGAGCAAAACCATCAACGGCACGGTGGTGATGGATGCCGGTGACGTCAATCTCACTTTCAAGCGCTACCTGACCTCGCCGGTGAAGATGCTGTTCAAGGACGACTATCTGACCGAACTCACAGGCGAAGGCGCCGATGCCGAGATGATGAAGCGCTATCTCGCGGCCTGGGGTGATCGCGAAGCCTATGCGGTGTCGCATGTGGGCTGGGGCATGAACCCGAACGCGCGCTACGAGGCGCTGCAGATGTACGACCAGCGCGACACCAACGGCACGGAGATTCGGGCGGTGGCCGGCAATTTCCTGTTCTCGACCGGTGCCAATGAATTCGCCGGGCGCTACACGGCCGGGCATTTCGATCTGCCGATCTTCAACACGACGATCACACTCGACGGCGTGGACGTCATCAAGCACGGCGTGGTGCAGGACGTGTTCGGGTAGGCACTGCCCTCATGGTGAGGAGCGCGCACTTGCGCGCGTCTCTAACCATGGGAGCTTGGTGCTATCCTTCGAGACGCGGCTGCGCCGCTCCTCGGGATGAGGGCGGAGTGAGCGCCGCCTTACGCCCGCGGCTTTTCTGGCCCATCATAGGCGATGCCCTTGATCACAGCGGCATCGCCGAATTTCTTCTTCAGCGCATCCATCGCGCGCTCGGCATGGGCCGAGCGGCGATCGAGCATGTTCTCGTCGCCGGCCTCGATACCCGGCCGCAAGGCGCTGACGCCGGTGCCGATCAGGCGGAACGAGGTGCCGTCGATTTCTCTCGCCAGCATGTCGCGGCCGATATCAAAGATTCGATTGGCCAGTTGCGTCGGCGACTGGACCGATTGCGAGCGCGTGCGCTGACGGAAGTCAGCCGTCTTCAATTTCAGAGTGATGGTGGTGCCGCAGAGTTCGGAGCTCTTGAGGCGCGACGAGACCTTCTCCGACAGCCGCCACAGGATCTTCTCCAGCGTGGCGAGATCGCGGATGTCCTCGTTGAAGGTCGTCTCGTTTGAAATCGTCTTGGCGCCGCGATCGGCGACAACGAGGCGGTCGTCGATGCCGCGGGCGAGCCGCCACAGCCGGCGTCCTTCGCCGCCGAACTGTTTCATCAATTCGGTCTCGTCGGCGCGCTGCAGGTCGCCGACCTTGCGGAAACCGCGCTGCGACAGTCGGTCCGCCGTGGCAGGACCGACGCCGAAAATGAAGCCCACCGGGCGATCCGTCAGAAGTGCGATGGCATCCGCCTGATCCAGCGCGGCAAAGCCGCGCGGCTTATCGAGATCGCTGGCGATTTTGGCGAGGAACTTGTTCACGGACAGCCCGACCGACACGCTGATGCCGATGTCGCGCTCCACATCGGCCGCGAATTTCGCCAGCACTTTGGCCGGGATCATGCCATGAACGCGCTGGGTGCCGGAGAGATCGAGAAAGGCTTCGTCGATCGACAGCGGCTCGACCAGCGGCGTCAGCGCCTGCATCGCCGTGCGGACTTCGCGACCGACCCGGACATACTTGGCCATGTCGGGTTTGATCACCCGGGCCTCGGGGCAGAGGTCGAGCGCCTTGAACATCGGCATCGCCGAACGCACGCCGTAAGTCCTTGCGATGTAGCAGGCGGCCGATACCACGCCGCGCTTGCCGCCGCCGATGATGACGGGATGATCCTGCAGGTCGGGATTGTCGCGCTTCTCCACCGTCGCGTAAAACGCATCGCAGTCGATATGGGCGAGTGTCAATGCAGGCAGCGCATGGTGGCGGACGAGCCGCGGCGAGCCGCAGCCGGTGCAGCGTTTGGCGCGGATTTCAAGGTCCGCAAGGCAATCCCGGCAGAAGCAGCGCGGTCTGCTCTGATCTGTCGGGATGGGCGTCACGAATAATCGCCGCCCGTATGCGGATCGCCCAGCGCCTGACGCGCGGCAGCGATGGTGGTTGGGTCGAGCTGCGAGACGCTTGCAAAGGCCTGTACGGTTTCATCGTCGCGCAGCACGAAATCCAGCACGCTGACCAGAAACTGCGGGTCTTTCGCCGCCGACCGCAGCGTCTCCGGGCCGATTCCGCTCTCGGACAGAAACAATCCCAGCCGCTCGGGCTCGCCGGCCACGAAGGAAAGCGCCTGAATCGCAACGATTTCAGCCACTTCGCTGGGGTGTCGCGTTGGCTTTTTGATCACGCGCGTTTGCCTTTCCGTAACTTATCGTCTCTAGTTTGATTTATCATGCCCGAGTCATCCAAGTGATTCCAGTAATTGGGGTTTTTGGAAGAGGCGGGGGCCGCGGCAGCATCGATCTGCTAGCGCACAGCGAAGCGCAGAGAAACCGTCAATGTCGGGATTGGAGGACGGGATGGCCAAAACCGTCCTGATCGTGGAGGATAACGAGCTCAACATGAAGTTGTTTCGTGACCTGCTGGAAGCCCATGGCTACCAGACGGTGGGCACGAGCAACGGCTATGAAGCGCTCGATCTTGTCCGCTCGCTGCGTCCCGATTTAATTCTCATGGACATTCAATTGCCGCAGGTGTCGGGCCTTGAGGTGACAGGCTGGATCAAGAAGGATCCGTCCATTGCCATGATCCCGGTGGTCGCCGTCACAGCCTTCGCCATGAAAGGCGACGAAGAGCGCATTCGCGAAGGTGGCTGCGAAGCATATTTATCGAAGCCTATTTCGGTCGGGAAATTCATCGAGACCGTCCGTCGATTTATCGGTTAGGGAGTTTTTCATGTCAGCGCGTATTCTCGTCGTCGATGACATCCCCGCCAATGTGAAACTGCTCGAAGCGCGTTTGTCCGCCGAATATTTCGACGTGATCACCGCTTCGAACGGCGCCCAGGCGCTTGAAATCTGCGCGCGCTCGGAATGCGATCTCATCCTGCTCGACGTGATGATGCCGGACATGGACGGGTTCGAGGTGTGCCGTCGCCTCAAGGCTGATCCGAAGACCCATTTCATTCCGGTGGTGATGGTCACGGCATTGGACTCGCCGTCGGATCGCGTGCGCGGGCTGGAAGCCGGTGCCGATGACTTCCTCACCAAGCCGGTCGCGGATGCCGTGCTTGTGGCGCGCGTGCGTTCGCTGACGCGTTTGAAGATGATGACCGACGAGTTGCGCATGCGCGCCGTCACCTCGCTGGAGATCGGCATTCAGGCCCCGGAACGCGGCGCCGTCGCCGATGATGGCGTTGGTGGCCGCATCCTTCTGGTCGATGACCGGCCGTCGTCCTACGAGCGCCTCGCCCCGCTGCTTGCGGCCGAGCACACGGTGGACGTGGAGCCCAATCCCGCCGAGGCCTTGTTTCACGCCGCAGAGGGCAACTACGATCTGTTGATCGTGTCGCTCAGCCTCGAAAACTTCGACGGCTTGCGATTATGCAGCCAGGCGCGTTCTCTGGAGCGCACGCGACAGATTCCGATCCTCGCCATCGCCGACCTCGACAACAATACGCGGCTGCTGCGCGGCCTCGAGATCGGCGTCAATGACTATCTGACACGTCCGGTCGACAAGAACGAGTTGATGGCCCGCGCGCGCACCCAGGTTCGTCGCCGGCGTTACACCGATCATCTGCGCGACAACGTCCAGCATTCCATCGAAGCCGCGATCACCGACGGGCTCACCGGCCTGCACAATCGCCGCTACATGGAGAGCCATCTGCAGACCTTGGCCGAGCAGGCGGCGACGCGCAGCAAGCCGCTGGCGCTCATGATCCTCGACATCGATCATTTCAAATCGATCAACGACACCCACGGCCATGACTGCGGCGACGATGTGCTGCGCGAATTCGCCGTGCGCATCCGCAAGTCGATCCGCGGCATCGATCTCGCCTGTCGCTATGGCGGGGAGGAGTTCGTCATCGTGATGCCGGAGACCGACATGCATGTCGCCGGCATGGTGGCCGAACGGCTGCGGCGCTCGATCGCCGGCGAGCCGTTCTCCATCGACCGCGGCAATAAGCGCATCGGTGTCACGATCTCCATCGGTCTTGCGACCCTGGAGCGGAAGGGCGAGCCGATTGCCGATGTACTGAAGCGCGCGGATGTCGCGCTCTATCGCGCCAAACACGACGGCCGCAACCGCGTGGTATCAGCCGCGGCGTAGTTCTTTCTCGTCTTCCTCCCGCAAGCCGCGAAGCGGCGCAGGGGGATGGGGGATTGATGCGAGCGTTCAGCGAGCACCGAGAGGGGGCTCCCACGCTGCGTGCTTTCGTGGGGAGAACCCACCTCCGCCTATCGGCGCACCATCCCCATTCGCTTCGCTCCGGGGAGGGAGACCATCGGCTCTTTAGCTCTCCAACGAAAAACGGCGCCTCGCGGCGCCGTCGAATTCGTCAGCAGCTGATTTCAGCGCTTACTTGATCTTGGCTTCCTTGAACTCGACATGCTTGCGCGCGACCGGGTCGTACTTCTTCTTGACCATCTTGTCGGTCATGGTGCGCGAGTTCTTCTTGGCGGTGTAGTAGAAGCCGGTGTCCGCGGTGGAAACGAGCTTGACCTTGATGGTGACCGCTTTGGCCATGGTGGAACCTCTGAATGTCAGGAATCGGGTGACAGCCAGAGAACTGGCCGTGTTGGCGCGCAACCTAGCCCCGAACGCTCCAAAGTCAAGGTTTTCCGCGGTGGTAAATTCGGTGATTTCCGCGTTTTAGCCTGGAAAGAAGCGGTTTTCGGGCCGCGGCAGCCCGAGATTCTCGCGCAAGGTGCGGCCTTCATACTCTGTGCGGAAAATGCCGCGTCGCTGCAGTTCCGGGATCACACGATCGACGAAGTCGTTCAGCCCCTCCGGCAGGTAGGGAAACATGATGTTGAACCCGTCCGAGGCTTGGGTTTCCAGCCATTCCTGCATCTCGTCGGCAATGGTCTGAGGCGTTCCCACGAAGGCCGAGCCGGAATAGCCGCCGAGGCGCTGGGCGAGCTGGCGCACGGTGAGGTTCTCCCGACGGGCGAGGGCGATGACGCGCTCGCGGCCGCTCTTGGAGGCATTGGTTTCGGGGATGTGCTCCGGCAGCGGCGCGTCGGGATCGAAGCCGGACGCGTCGGTGCCGAGATTGATCGAGAGCGAGGCGATGGCATTGGCGTAATGCACCTTGCTGTCGAGCAGCGCGCGCTTCTCTTTGGCTTCCTCGACGCTGTCGCCGATCACGACGAAGGCGCCCGGCAGGATCTTGAGGTGATCGGGATCGCGGCCGAGCTTCGCCATCCGGCCCTTGATGTCGGCATAGAGTTTTTGCGCATCGCCGATCGGGCCGCCACCGGTGAAGACGGCTTCCGCGGTTTCCGCTGCCAGTTGCTTACCGTCCTCGGACGCGCCGGCCTGCACGATCACCGGCCAGCCTTGCACGGGGCGGGCGATGTTCAGCGGGCCGCGGACCTTGAAATGGGTGCCGTTGTGATCGAGCACATGCATCTTGTCTGGATCCATGTAGATGCCGCTCTCGGGATCGCGCGGGAAGGCATCGTCCGCGAAGGAATCCCACAGGCCGGTGACGACGTCGTAGAACTCGCGCGCACGTTTGTAGCGCTCGGCATGCTCCATGTGATCGTCGAGGCCGAAATTCAGAGCCGCATCGGGATTCGAGGTCGTGACGATATTCCAGCCGGCGCGGCCGCCCGAAATGTGATCCAGCGAGGCGAACCGGCGCGCGACATGATACGGCGCTTCAAAGGTCGTCGAGCCGGTGGCGACCAGGCCGATATGGTCGGTGACCGCAGCCAGCGCCGAGAGCAGCGTGAAAGGCTCGAACGAGGTCACGGTGTGGCTGCGCTTCAACGCCTCCACCGGCATATTCAGCACCGCCAGATGATCGGCCATGAAAAAGGCATCGAACTTGCCGGCCTCCAGCTTGCGGATCATCTGCTTCATGAGCGGAAAATTGAAATTGGCATCCGGCACTGCGCCGGGATAGCGCCATGCTCCAGTATGGATCGACACCGGCCGCATGAACGCGCCGAGCTTCAATTGCCGTTGTGCCATGATGTCGGGTCCTCGTGATGCCGGTTGCAGAAACCTAAGCACGCCGCCGCCGGAAAGCAGCAGCGCATCACGAGAAGATTATTGCGAAATGTGTCGCGCCAGGAGTTCGTCATTGCGAGGTCAGCGAAAGCCAAGTGGCTTTCCCCTTAGCAAAGCGACGCGGCAATCCAGCAAGTCAAAGAAGACTGGATTGCTTCGTCGCAAGGGCTCGTCGCAATGACGGAGCTCTTGATCGTCCCGGCTGCGCGCACCGCGCTCCGGAATGACAAGGAGGGCGTATCAGGCCGGGATCATGTCCAACTGCATCTTGCCGTCAACCCAGTGGAAGAATGGCAGCGGCGCGTCGTGGCGAAGCGGTCCGGTTTCGAGCCGCTTCTGCAACTGGTTGAGCACATTCTTGGTCATCGCATGGGCGTCGGCAAGATGCGCTGAACCGAGCTCCACCCACACCAGCTCGACCAGTTCGGCGTCGGCATGCACGACACCCTCGACGCGATGTGCGATGGCTGAGGCGTCCGCGGTGAAGAAGCGGGTGTCGAAGCGCTTGATGCGGCCGGGCGGCGTGATCGCGCGCGCGATCAGAAACAGTCCGGACGGATCGGGCAGCAGGCCGGCATTGCTGAAAGCTTCCCAGGGCCCAGGCAGCTTCTTGCCGTGGCCATCGACCTTGCAGCCGAGACACAGGCCGGTCTCCTCGCAGGCTTCGCGGATGGCGGCAATCGCCAGCGAGCGCGCGCGCGAGGGCGGCGTTTTCGGGCTCCCCTTCATCAGATTGGCGAGCAGTTCGGGCGGCAGTGGCGCCGATACCGGAATCTTGTTGTCGGTCTTGTCTACGCTGCCGCCGGGAAACACGAATTTGCCCGGCATGAACACGACTTTGTCGTGACGCTTGCCGACCAGCACTTTGGGGATGGGGCCGGAGCGATCAACCAGCATCAGCGTCGCCGCATCGCGTGGGCGCTTGTAGGGATGGTGATCGGCCTCTTTGCCGATCTCGACCTTATTGACGTCAACCACGTCGCTCATTCCGTCTCCTAGAATTTTCTTATTGGCTGCTTGAGAGACGGTGATCGTATCAGTCGGCGGGGCCGTCGCCAAACCCGTGCATGCGAAATGCCCACTGCAATCCGACCACGGCGCCCTTGATCGGCTGCAGCAGAAGCAGCGAGGCGGCCAGCGTCAGCGGCAGATAGATCGCCAGTTGCAGCGCCACCGATGGTGAGTAGTTGGTCTCGATCCACAGCGCGATCGGCACCACGATATGGCCGACGATGACGATGACGAGATAAGCGGGCAGGTCGTCGGCACGGTGGTGCGAAAAGTCCTGGCCGCAGTGATCGCAGTGATCGGCGGTCTTCAGGAAGGCGCGAAACATTTTGCCTTCGCCGCAGTTCGGACAGCGGCAGGCGAAGCCGCGCTTCATGGCGGTCCAGACATTGCGCTTGGCGGTGGGATCAAGCGCGTTGGTCCAGGTCTTGGTCTTCGGCGTGCTGATCGTCATCATGACTTGCCTCTTTAAGATTTGCCTGGCTTCGGCTTGCCGCCCGTGCTGCGGGAGGCGCGACCGGCATTGGCCAGTGCCTTCTTGGCTTTGTCCTTCACCCGCGCGTTCTTGCCGGGCTTCGATTTTTTCGACTTGAATGTCGTCTTAGTCGGGCGATGCTCGCGATCGTCAGCGCCTTTGCTGCGGCCTGAGTCACCCCGGCCTGTATCGCGTCGTCCTTTCCGAGGCGCGGCATTGCCCTCGGACAGCATTTCAAACCGCAGTGCGCCCGCGACGGGGGCTGCCTCGACCAGCCGGACATCGACGACATCGCCGAGCCGGTACATCGCTCCCGAGCGCGTGCCGATGAGTGCGTGCCTGGCCTCGTCGTAGTTGAAGTACTCCGAGCCCAATGTTCGTATCGGGATCAGGCCATCAGCACCGGTCTCGGTCAATCGGACAAAGAGTCCAACCTTGGTGACGCCGGAAATCCGGCCCTGAAAACTCGCGCCGATCTTGTCGGCCAGGAAATGCGCGATCAGCCGGTCCGACGTCTCGCGCTCGGCTTTCATCGCCCGTCGTTCGGTGGCCGAGATCTGTGCCGAGATCTCCGCCAGAGTCTCCGGCGTCTCCGTGTCCGGCAGGGCACCTTCGCCGAGCCCAAGGGCACGAATAAGCGCGCGATGGACGATCAGATCCGCGTATCGCCTGATCGGCGAGGTGAAATGCGCGTAGCGCCGCAGGTTCAGGCCGAAATGCCCGTAATTCTCGGAGGTGTATTCCGCCTGGGCTTGCGAGCGCAGCACCACTTCATTCACCAGCGGCTCGGAATCATGTCCCTTGAACTGCGCAAGCACACGGTTGAACACCGAAGGGCGAAGCGCGCCTGCTTTTGTAAACGGCGTATCGAGCGTCTTCAGGAATTCCGCGAGATTGTGCACCTTCTCGACAGTCGGCTCGTCGTGCACACGATAGATAAGCGGCAAGCCTTTCTTTTCAAGCATCTCCGCCGCCGCGACATTGGCGAGGATCATGAACTCTTCGATCAGTTTATGTGCATCGAGCCGCTCCGGCACGATGACGCGATCGACGGTTCCGTCTTTCTTGAGCAGAATCTTTCGCTCGGGGATTTCGAGTTCCAGCGGGTTGCGTTCGTCGCGGGCCTTTTTGACCAGCGCATAAGCCGCATAGAGCGGCTTCAGGATCGGATCGAGGATGGGGCCCGTGATGTCATCCGGCTTGCCGTTGATCGCTGCCTGCGCCTGCGCATAGGAGAGCTTGGCCGCCGAGCGCATCAGGATGCGATGGAACGAGTGCGAGACCTTGCGGCCGTCCTCGTCAATCACCATCCGCACCGCCAGCGCGCCGCGCGGCTCTCCGGGCACCAGCGAGCACAGATCGTTGGAGATCCGTTCCGGCAGCATCGGCACGACGCGATCGGGGAAGTACACCGAATTGCCGCGCTGAAGCGCATCGCTGTCGAGCGCCGAGCCCGGCCGCACATAGAAGGCGACGTCGGCAATGGCGACGGTGACGATCATGCCGTCTTCGTTGTCGGGATCGACTTCCGCATAGACGGCGTCGTCGTGATCCTTGGCATCCGGCGGATCGATGGTGATCAGCGGCACCTCGCGCCAGTCCTCGCGGCCCTTGAGTGCTGCAGGCTTGGCCGCCTCGGCTTCCTGCAACGCGCTGCGTGAGAACGCCTGCGGGATGTCGTGCATATGGATGGCGATCATGCTGACCGCTTTTTCCGACGACAGCGAGCCGAGCCGCTCCTTCACCTTGCCGGAGCCGAGCCCGTATCCGCGGGTGCGAATGAGATCGACACTTATGAGGTCGCCATCCTCCGCGCCATTGGCATCAGAGGCCGCGATATTAAGCTCACGTCCGGCTTGTTTCTTGTCGACGGGGATCATCCGTCCGCCGCCGTTCGGCAGTGCGCGATAGATGCCGAGCAGGCGCGTGCGGGCGCCATCGAGCACCTTGATGACGCGGCCGCGATAGACAGCGGCGTCCTCGTCGTCCTCGATCTTTTCGATCCGCACCAGCGCGCGCTCGCCGACGCCGGCCGCCGTGCCGGGCAGGGGGCGGCGCGAAGTGTGAATGCGAATTCGCGGCGGCCTACCGTCGGCCTCGTCCCACTCCACCGGCGTGGCGATCAATTCGCCATCGGCGTCGCGGGTGGTGATTTCGACCAGCACGGTGGATGGCAGCGCCTTCGGCTCGCGAACCTCGTTGCCCTTCTTGGCGATGGCACCTTCGGCCGCGAGTTCGCGCAGGACGCGCTTCAGTTCGACGCGTGCCGCATTTTTCAGGCCGAATTCCCGCGCGATCTCGCGGGTGCCGATCTTGCCGGGATAAGCGCGTATGAACGCGATGATGGCATCCCGCGACGGAAAGCCGGTGTCACCTGATGTGTCGCGTATCCTGGCAGGTCTCTTGGCCACAACTACCCGTTCTTGCTTGCGCTCTTCTTGGCGGCCGCTTTCTTGGGCGCAGCCTTCTTGGCGACCGTCTTCTTGGTCACAGGTGCGCGCGCTTTACTGGCAGCTGCGGTCTCGGCCTTCGGTTTGGCCGCCTTCTTGGCGACGACCTTCTTCGCCGGCTTATCGTCGGCACCGGCGGCCGAGCCGGTTTTTTTGGCAGCCTTCTTCGGCGCGGCCTTCTTGGCGACCTTCTTCACCTTGCCGCCGCCCTTGGCCGCACGCTCATCGAGCAGCACAATAGCTTCGGCGACGGTGATGGTCTCCGGTGTCTTGTCATTCGGGATCGTGGCGTTGACACCGCCGGCGGTGACATAGGCGCCATAGCGGCCGTTCTTCACGGCGATGCCGCCGAGTGCGGGATGCTCGCCGAGCGGCTTGCCGGGATCGGCACCGAAGCGGCGACCCGATGGACCCTTGGCGATCTTTTCGGCGATCAGCGTCACGGCACGGTTGAGGCCGATGTCGAACACCTCGTCGCCGGACTCCAGGCTGGCATAGGTTTTCTCATGCTTCACGAACGGCCCGAAGCGGCCGAGGCCGGCCGTAATCGGCTCGCCGGTCTCCGGATGCTTGCCGACCTCGCGCGGCAGCGATAGCAGCTTCAGCGCCATGTCGAGTTCGACATCGCTGGGCGACGTGTTCTTCGGAATGCCAGCGCGCTTCGGCTTCTCGCCTTCCTCGTAATTCTTGGCGTCGCCGAGCTGGATATAAGGCCCAAACCGTCCGGCTTTCACTGCGACTTCGAAGCCCGTATTCGGATCTTCGCCCAGCACGCGATCCGCCGTCGCAGCGCTGTCGGCGGCAAGCGGGCGCGTATGGCGGCATTCCGGATAATTCGAGCAGCCGACGAAAGCGCCAAACTTGCCGGCCTTCAGATTGAGCCGGCCGGTGCCGCAGGTCGGGCACTGGCGCGGATCGCCGCCATCCTCGCGGGCCGGATAGATGTGCGGGCCGAGCATGTCGTCAAGCACGTCCAGCACCTGCGCGACGCGCAGGTCCTTGATGTCGTCGACGGCACCGATAAAGCCGGTCCAGAACGCGCGCAGCACGTCCTTCCACGACACTTCGTTGTTCGAAATCCTGTCGAGGTCTTCTTCCAGCGAAGCCGTGAAGTCATATTCCACATAGCGCGCGAAGAAGTTTTCGAGGAACGCGACCACGACGCGGCCCTTGTCCTCGCCATAGAGGCGCTTCTTCTCGAGCTTCACATAGCCGCGCGCCTTCAGCACATCGAGAATGGATGCGTAGGTGGAAGGCCGGCCGATGCCGAGCTCTTCCATGCGCTTGACCAGTGACGCTTCCGAAAAGCGAGGAGGCGGTTCGGTGAAGTGCTGGGTGACCGCGAGATTCTCTTTCTTCAGCGCGTCGCCCACGCTCATGGCGGGCAGGCGGCGCGACTCCTCGTCGTCTGCGTCGTCGTCCTTGCCTTCCTGATAAACGGCAAGAAAGCCATCGAACTTCACCACCTGGCCGGTGGCGCGCAGCTCCAGCACGCGCGAACCAGCTTTGGCCGTGATATCGACGGTGGTGCGCTCCATCTCTGCGGACTCCATCTGGCTAGCGACGGTACGCATCCAGACGAGTTCATAGAGACGGTATTGATCGCTATCGAGCCGCGCTTTCAGGCTGGCTGGGCGGCGCGCCATGTCGGTCGGGCGGATCGCTTCATGCGCTTCCTGCGCGTTCTTCGCCTTGCTCGTATATTGGCGCGGCGCATCTGGCACATATTGCTTGCCGTAATCCTCGCCGATGACCGAGCGCGCCTGCGTGATGGCGGAGCCGTCGATGGTCACGCCGTCGGTTCGCATATAGGTGATCAAGCCGGTGGTCTCTCCGCCGATATCGATACCTTCATAGAGACGCTGAGCGATGCGCATCGTATGCGCCGGCGCGAACCCCAACTTGCGGCTGGCTTCTTGCTGCAACGTCGAGGTGGTGAAGGGGGCCTGCGGATTGCGGCGCGCCGGCTTGGCATCGACGGTGGTGACCGAGAACGAAGCGGAGTCGATCGCCTTCTTGAAGTCCTCGGCTTCCGCACCAGTGCCAATGTCGAGGCGCTGGATTTTCTTGCCGTCGGCGCCGACCAGACGCGCATCGAAACTGTCGCCGCGCGGCGTCGCCAGCGTGGTCACCAATGACCAGTATTCGCGCGGGATAAACTTTTCGATCTCCTGCTCACGGTCGCAGACCAGGCGGAGCGCTACCGACTGCACGCGGCCGGCGGACCGGGCGCCCGGCAGCTTTCGCCACAACACCGGAGACAGCGTGAAGCCGACCAGATAATCGAGCGCACGGCGCGCCATATAGGCATCGACCAGCGCGCCATCGATCTCGCGCGGATTGTTCATCGCGTCGGTGACGGCCTGCTTGGTGATCGCATTGAACACCACGCGCTCGATCTTCTGATCCTTCAGCGCGCGCTTCTGCTTCAGCACTTCCAGTACGTGCCACGAGATCGCTTCGCCCTCACGATCGGGGTCGGTCGCCAGGATGAGCTTGTCGGCGCCCTTGCAGGCCTTCGCGATGTCGTTGAGCCGGCTGTTCGCCTTGGGATCGACCTCCCAGATCATCTGGAAATCGGCGTCGGGATCGACCGAGCCATTTTTAGCAGGGAGATCGCGGACATGGCCGAACGACGCCAGGACTTCATAGTCCTTGCCCAGATACTTGTTGATCGTCTTGGCCTTTGAAGGCGACTCCACAATGACGAGATTCATGATTTTCCAATAACTTAACGGGGGAAATCGGCGGCTGCGCACGGGAGTCGCGCCGTCCGTTTCGCGGCGAACATGGGTGCGAAGGGGGCCCGTGTCAAATCGGGGATTGTAGGGAGGCGATCAGAGCCGCACGCGAGGCATTACTATTGGTTGCATTATTCAACCTATGAGTGTTATCGTCCGCTCCTGATGATGGTTGGAAGATACCGGACGGGCGCATGATGTTTGAAGGCGATGACGACCAGCCGATCGGCGATGGCGGCCCGGCCGAGGCCGCGCATTATATAAAGGGTGCGGTCCATGATCTCGCTGGCCTGGCCCGCCGGCATCGGCTGGATCTGCTCGCCTACCTGCTCGATATGGCCCATTTGGAGGCAGAGGAGCGGCTGCGGTTGCGGCTGCGCGGGCACTGACCTCTATCGCCGTCAGTAAAGATCGGGACAACAGGCAGCAGCCTGATTAGAGCATCGACACCAGCCCGCCGCCATGTCGCTCCAGGCGTCCCGCCAGTTCGAGCTCCAGCAGAACCACCCGCACAGTGGTCGGCGACACCTTGGCCAGCCGGATGAGATCGTCGATGCCGATGGGGCTCGGCCCCAGCAATCCGATGATGCGGGCGCGATCGCCGTCGTCCGGCTCATCGAACGACATTTCGTCCTCCGCTTCTCGGCTCGGCAATTCGATCGGCCGTTCCATGATTGGAGCCACCGCATTGATGATGTCGGAGGCTTCGGTCACCAGCGTCGCACCTTGTTTGATTAGCCGGTTGGTGCCGGCGGCGCGGGGATCCAGCGGGGAGCCTGGCACGGCAAACACCTCGCGACCCTGTTCGGCCGCCATCCGCGCCGTAATCAGCGAGCCCGAACGCTCTGCGGCTTCGATCACGACGACTCCGAGCGCGGCACCGGAGATCAGCCGGTTGCGGCGGGGAAAGTCTTTTGCGCGCGGGACGTGACCGAGCGGCATTTCCGAAATGGCACCGCCGACAGCAAGCAGGTCGTCCAGTAAGTCGACATGTTCGGCCGGATAGATGCGCTCGTGTCCTCCGGCCAGCACGGCGACGCTGCCAAAGGCGGCGCTGGCCTGATGCGCGGCGCGATCGATGCCGCGGGCGAGACCCGAGATGATGACGAACTCGGCCTCCGCAAGCTCGCGCGACAACCGCTCGGCAAATTTCAACCCAGCACCGGAGGCATTGCGCGAGCCGACGATGGCGATCATCGGCCGCGCCATCGCGTTCGTATTGCCGCGCACGCCCAGCAAAGGCGGGGCATCGTCGATGGCGGCAAGCCGCGGCGGATAGCCGGCCTCTCCGGGAGCGACCAGCAGCGCGCCGATCCGGCGACTACGCGCGATCTCCTGATCGGCGTCGTCGATGCTACAGATACGGCCCGAGCGCATCGCGCCGCCACGCTGGGCGAGGGTGGGCAGCCGCTCCAACGCCGAGCGTGCACTGCCGAATTGGTTGATCAGCGCCCGAAAGGTTCGCGGGCCAACATGGTCGCTGCGGATCAGCCGCAACCAGTCGCGGCGTTGCTCGTCGGTCAGGCAGGTCGGTGCCTTGGCTGGATCCTTGGCTGTGTTGGCTGGGTCGATCAAGCTGCGCTCCCCGGCGTCAGTCTACCCAACTTAAGGATGCATTCAATTGACATTCGCACTTAAGGTGCGACAGTAGGGTTAAGCCCGTCTGGCTTGTGTTCAGTGATGGCAATGCTGTGGGACGTAAATAACTTCCAGCGACCCGGCGCTTCGAGCAATGTCGCCGTCGGGCGTGAGTTCGAGGCCGCCGCGCTGCTGTTTTTCCACTCCGAAGGCGTCATGCTGGCGCCGAATTACTCGGTGCCACTGGGCCATCGGTCTTTCCGCAAGAAGCGCTTCGATCTCGGCAGCGCCAGCCCACGCATCATCGTGGAATGCAAATCCTATACTTGGACCGTGTCCGGCAACGTGCCCTGCGCCAAGATCCGCGGGCTGAACGAAGCTATCCTTCATTTCAGTGCGGCGCCGCGTGACTATCGCAAGATCCTGTTCGTGCTGCGTCACCTGCACCCGCGATCGCGCGTCAGCCTGATCTCGCACTACATCAAATGCCACGGCCATCTGGTCGGGCCCGGCGTGGAGATCTGGGAATACGATCTGCCCGCAAGGCAGGGCACAAGGGTGTTTTGACGACGCGAAAAAATTGCCGTCATTGCGAGCGCAGCGAAGCAATCCAGCCTTTGAACACAAACCTTGGTCGCAAGCGAAGACTGGATTGCTTCGTCGCTGTGCTCCTCGCAATGACGGTCAATCGCAGCTTATTTCTTTCCGATCTTGCCTTCCGTCCCGTTCAACAGCCGCTTGATGTTTTCGCGGTGCATGAACCACAGCAGCACCGTCAGTACGGCGCCGAGGATCGCGAGGTGAGGGGCCTTCATGTACCACAAGAACATCGGCGTGATCGCACTGGCGGTCAGGGCTGCGAAGGACGAGTAGCGCGAGGTCAGCGCGGTGGCGAGCCAGGCAATGCAGAAGATCAGCGCCGCCGGCCAGAACAGGCCGAGCATCACGCCGATATAGGTGGCGACGCCCTTGCCGCCCTTGAAGCCGAGCCAGATCGGAAACAGGTGGCCGAGAAACGCGGCGGACGCTGCGATCATCGCCGGGATCGGGCCGCCCAGCATGCCCATAACGACCACCGGAATCGTGCCTTTCAGCGCGTCGCAGATCAGCGTTGCGGCGGCGAGGCCCTTGCGGCCGGTGCGTAGCACATTGGTGGCGCCGATATTGCCCGAGCCGATGCCGCGGATGTCCTCGGTTCCGGCCATCTTCGTGATCAGCAGGCCGAACGGGATCGAGCCGAGCAGATAGCCGAACGCGGCGGCCAGAATATAAAGCGGGTTCATGATCGTCCCTTAGACGTGCTCATAGACGGTACGCCCGCCAACGATCGTGCGTGTCACGCGGCCGCTGAAGCGGGCTTCGTCGAATGGCGTGTTCTTGCATTGCGACTTCAGATCGGCGGGATCGAGCACCCATGGCACATCCGTGTCGATGACGATAACGTCGGCGACGGAGCCGGCGCGTAGCGTGCCGCCGGGCAGGCCGAGCAGTTCGGCCGGCCGCGTCGACATCGCCGAGATCAATTGCGTCAGGCTGAGTTCGCCATTGTGCAGCAGCCGCAGTCCTGCCGAGAGCATGGTCTCCAGACCGATGGCGCCGGGTTCGGCTTCGGCGAAAGGCAGCCGCTTGGTCTCGACGTCCTGCGGATTGTGATCGGACATGATCACGTCGATCAGGCCGGATGCCACCGCATCCACCAGCGCGCGGCGGTCTTCCTCGGTGCGCAGCGGCGGCGACAGTTTCAAATAGGAGCGATATGGTCCGATATCGTTTTCGTTCAGCGTCAGGTGGTTGATCGAGGCCGAGGCCGACACGCGCAGACCGGCATCGCGGGCGCGCTTCAGGATGGCGATGGAGTCGGCGCAGGTGATCGAGGCGGCGTGATAGCGTCCGCCAGTGAGCGCCACCAGCCGCATGTCGCGTTCCAGCATGATGGCTTCCGCTGCGGTCGGAATGCCGGTCAGGCCGAGCCGCGATGCGCGCTCGCCCTCATTCATCACACCCTCTCCGACCAACGCCGGATCTTCGGTGTAATGCACGATCAGCGCATCGAAGTCGCGCGCGTAGGTCAGCGCACGGCGCATCACCTGCGCATTGGTGACGCTCTTGTCTCCATCGGTGAAGGCGACGGCACCGGCGGCGCGGAGCAGGCCGAATTCGGTCATCTCCTGGCCGCCGAGCCCTTTGGTCAATGCGGCCATCGGGTGGATGTTGACGATGGCAGTATCGCGCGCGCGGCGCAGCACGAAGTCGACGGTCGCGGAATTGTCGATCGCCGGCGAGGTGCCGGGCTGGCAGACGATCGTGGTGATGCCACCGGCCGCGGCCGCATGGCTTGCAGAGGCGAAGCTTTCGCGGTGGCTGGCGCCGGGCTCGCCGACGAAAGCACGCATGTCGATCAGGCCGGGGGCCACCACCTGGCCTGCGCAATTGATGACCTCGGTGCCTTCGGGCACGCCGGCGGTGCCGATGCCGCGTTTGGCGTCGCGGATCACGCCGTCGACAACCAGCACGTCACCGGTGGTATCGAGGTTTTGCGACGGATCGATCAGCCGCGCATTGGCCAGCAGGAGGGGGCGGCGGTTGGTCAGCATGGCGTCACGCGTTCGGCAGGTTGCGCGCAAGCGCTTCAAGCACGGCCATGCGGACCGCCACGCCCATTTCCACCTGTTCGCGGATCAGCGATTGCGCGCCGTCGGCAACAAGGCTGTCGATCTCCACGCCGCGATTCATCGGGCCGGGATGCATCACCAGCGCGTCTGGCTTGGCATAAGCCAGCTTCTTCTGGTCGAGGCCGAAATACTGGAAATACTCTCCGGACGACGGCACGAAGGATCCGTTCATGCGCTCGCGCTGCAGCCGCAGCATCATGACGATATCGGCGCCATTGAGCCCCTCGCGCATGTCGCGCATCACCTCGACGCCCATCCGCTCGATGCCCGGCGGCAGCAGCGTGGAGGGGCCGACCACCCGGACGCGCGCGCCCATGGTGTTGAGCAGGATGATGTTGGAGCGCGCCACCCGCGAATGCAGCACGTCGCCGCAGATCGCGATCACCAGGCCTTCGAGCCGTCCTTTGTTGCGGCGGATGGTGAGCGCGTCGAGCAGCGCCTGGGTCGGGTGCTCATGGGCGCCGTCGCCGGCATTGATCACCGAGCCATCGACCTTGCGCGCCAGCAATTCCACCGCACCGGACGCGTGATGGCGCATCACCAAAATATCCGGATGCATCGCATTCAGTGTCATCGCGGTGTCGATCAGCGTCTCGCCCTTCTTGATGGATGAGGAGGCGACCGACATGTTCATGACGTCGGCCCCGAGTCGCTTGCCGGCCAATTCGAACGACGACTGCGTGCGGGTCGAGTTCTCGAAGAACAGATTGATCTGGGTCCGGCCGCGCAGCGACGACCGCTTTTTATCGACTTGCCGGTTCAACTCGACATATTCCTCGGACAGGTCGAGGAGGCCGGTAATCTCGGCGGCGGTCAGGCCTTCAATTCCCAGCAAATGCCGGTGCGCGAAGACGAAACTGGATTTGGGTGCGCTGGTCATTAAAGCCAAAGCTATAGGCAGAGTTGCCCAGTGGGGCAAGCGCCGATGCCCCGGTTCCGGGTTTTCCCCCGGTGTGTGGGTATGTTGTTCGCATGGCGCCAGATCAGGATGTTTTCGCTCCGTTAGGCCCGGCCAACGCAGTGACAGGATCATCGGCGGAGCCGCGCGGATTCGCGCGCCACAATGGCGTGATATTGCGCGCCATCCGGCGTAAAATGATTCGCAACTTGCTCTGTTCCGCCGGATCCTCTCGATGACATCTCCCCAATCTGCAAAACACGCGGTGCTCAACCAGTCGCCGCCTCTGGTGGACGTCAATCTGTTCGAGATCGATCGGCCGTTGGTCGATGCGCTGGCCTTCAACGATGCCTCGAGCGCTTTCATCGCGCATTCCGATTTCGGCCGGGCGTGGGGCTCTGCAGAGATGGCGGAGCTGGCGCGGCTCGCCAACGAGAACGTGCCAAAACTTCGCGCCTACGACGCCCGTGGCCATCGCCGCGACGAGGTCGAGTTTCATCCGGCCTATCACGATCTGATGGCCGCGAGCATGGCCGCAGGACTGCACAACGCGACATGGACCGCTGACGGCAAACCGAGGGGCCGCGCCGCCGAAACCATTCGGGCGGCCAAATTCTACATGGCTGCGCAAGTTGAAACCGGGCATCTATGCCCAATCACGATGACGCGCGCTGCCGTCGCAGCCCTGGCTTCGCAGCCGAACGTGCTGGCGCAAGCGATGCCGATCATCGGCAGCACCAGCTACGATCCGAGCTTCAAACCGTGGTTCGAGAAATCAGGCATGACCCTCGGCATGGGCATGACCGAGCGCCAGGGCGGCACCGATGTCCGCGGGAACATGACGATCGCTCAACGAGATGGCGACGGCTTCCTGATTACCGGCCACAAATGGTTCATGTCGGCGCCGATGTGCGATGCGTTTCTGGTGCTGGCGCAGGAGGCAGACGGCCTCAGCTGTTTCTTCATGCCGCGGTTTCGCCCCGACGGCACGCTCAATGCCCTGAACTTCCAGCGCCTCAAGGACAAGCTCGGCAACCGCTCCAATGCATCGTCGGAGGTCGAATTCGACGAGGCCCATGCTCTGCGTGTCGGCGATGCCGGCAAAGGCATCCGCACCATCATCCAGATGGTGCAGCTGACGCGACAGGACTGTGCGATCGCCTCCGCCGGATTGATGCGATCGGGACTGGTCCATGCGCTGCATCACGCCCGCCACCGCAGCGTGTTCCAGAAGCATCTCGTCGATCAGCCGATGATGCAAAGCGTGCTGGCCGACATGGCCCTGCATGTGGAGGCGACGACGGCGCTGGTGATGCGGCTGTGCCGCGCTTTCGATCTCGCACCGGAGGATCCGACCGAGGCCGCCTATATGCGTTTTCTGACGCCGGTGGTGAAATATTGGGTTTGCAAATCCGCGCCAGGTTTTCTCTATGAGGCGATGGAATGCCTCGGCGGCAACGGCTATGTCGAGGACGGCGTAGTGGCACGGCATTATCGCGAGGCGCCGGTCAATGCGATCTGGGAAGGCTCGGGCAATGTCATGTGCCTCGACGTGCTGCGCGCTCTATCGCGCGACGGCGATGCGGTGACGGCGGTGCTGCAGGACCTGATGCAGGACACCCATGGACTGCCAGGGGCGGCGGATGTCGCATCGTTCGTGATCCGCAGCCTGTTGCGTCCGGACAGCGAACGCACCGCGCGTCAGGCGGTGGAGTCGCTGGCGATGCTGGCGGCCGCTGCGGCGCTCAACATGGTGCATCCGCCCCATGCCGAACTGTTCGCCCGCACCCGGCTCGATGGTCCGCGCAGCATGTTCTACGGCGCTTCCGAATTCACCGAGGCGCAGTCCCGTGGTCTGCTGGACAGGGCGCTGCCACTGTGAGCTTGCCTGATGTGCCTGTGATGCCAGCAACGACAACAAACCTGCCGACAGATCTGCAGCCCGATCTGAAGCCCCCCGCCAAGCCGCCGCGGGTCTGGAAATTCTGGGGCACCATGCTGTGGGGCGTGCTGGCCTTCGCGGCGATGTCGCTGGGGCAACTCATGGTGGTTGCCTTCGAGGTGCTGCGCAGTGGCGAGGCGTTCGATCTCGGTTTGATTGCCAGGGCGATCGGCAGCGGAACGACCGTGGCGCTCTCGGTCATCATGGGGTTGCCGGCCGTCTGCCTCGTCCTATGGCTGGCGATCCGGATCGCGCGACAATCATTTACCGACTATCTCGGTTTGCGTGGCACATCCTGGCAAAACGTGTTGCTCGGCACCGTCGCGCTGATCGTGCTGGTCGGTGCCTGGGAAGTGCTGGCGCAGGTTACCGGTCGTAAATCCGCGCCGGGCTTCATGCTCGATGTGGTGAAGACGTCGCGTGCCGATGGTACGCTGTGGCTGCTGGTTATCGCGCTGACGGCAGGCGCAGCGATCACCGAGGAGATTTTGACGCGCGGCTTTCTGTATCGCGGCTGGTCGGAATCGTTTCTGCGCCCGGTCGGGGCGATCGTGCTGTCATCGCTGGTCTGGACTGCGATGCATGCGCAATACTACGATCCGTTTCTTTTCAGCCAGGTCTTCAGCATGGGCTTGCTGTTCGGCTACCTGCGCTATCGCACCGGCTCAACCTGGCTGACGATCTATCTTCATGCCCTCAACAATCTGGCTGCGACGGTGCAGACGCTGCTGATCGCCAACGGCGTGATGTCGCCGTAGAAATGCATTACTTCGCCGCGACCTGCTCGGCGAAGGCGATGAACACCGGCATCGTCAATACGGCCAGCGCCGTCTGGATGGTCAGAACCTGCGCCAGCATCGGCGCGTCGCCGCCCATCTGCCGCGCCAGCACATAGCCGTTGGAAGCCGACGGCACGGCGGCGGCGCATGCAACCACCGCAAGGCTGATACCGGTGAGGCCGAAGGCGATACCGAGGCCGATGGCGATCAGCGGCATCACCACGAGCTTCAGCCCGACTGTGACAATCGTAGCCGCGCTGGGCTTATGCAGATCGTTCAGCCGTAGTCCGGCGCCGACCACCAGCAGGCCCATCGCCAGCGAGCAACGGCCGAGGGCGTCGAGAAATCCGTGTGCCGGGCGCGGCATCGGCAGTCCCGCAAGATTGATGGCGAGGCCGATGATACAGGCCCAGATCAGCGGGTTCTTGCTGATGGTCTTGAGGAGCGACGGCCATGCCAGTCTTTGCGGCGCGGCGTAATGCGCCAGCACCCACACCGCCAGGATGTTCAGCAGCGGGATCATCGCCACCATCGCCACCGATGACAGGGTGATTCCGATTTCGCCCCACAGATTGCCGGCCACCGATAGCGCCACGAATGTCTGCCAGCGCGTCGCGCCCTGGAACAGCGAGGTGAATGTCGGGCCGTTCATCCCGATCATCCGCGCCAGCATGGGCCGCATCGCCAGGCAGATCAGCGACATGACGATGACGGACAGCAGCAGCGCGCCACCGACGCCGGCGATCGGCACCGACGTGAGATTGGCGCGCGCCAGCGTGTCGATCAGCAATGCGGGGAACAGCACATAATAGACGAGGTTTTCGACCCCGATCCACATGACGTCCGTTTGCATCAGCGTGCGGCGCAGGCCGAAGCCGAGCACGATCAGCAGGAACACCGGGACCAGAGCCGCGAACACGGTCAACATGGTCAGCGGATATCCGGCGCGCGCAACAAGGCGGCGAGACGGTCCAGCGCGCCCTGCAGGATGAAGATCGCCGCGTGCTGGTCGATCACCTTGGCCCGTTTGGCGCGGCTGACGTCATTGGCGATCAACTCGCGCTCGACGGCGGCAGTGGAGAGCCGTTCATCCCAGAACCCGATCGGCATGGTGGTGAGTTGCGCCAGATTGCGGGCGAAAGCTCGGGTCGATTGCGCACGCGGTCCTTCGCTGCCGTCCATGTTGATCGGTAGCCCCAGCACGATGCCGCAAACGTTGCGATCCGCCGAAAGTGAGAGCAGGCGCGCCGCATCGGCCTTGAACGCCTTGCGTTCGATGGTCCCGACGCCGGTGGCGAGCCGACGGTCCGGATCGGAGACCGCCACGCCAATGGTCTTGGTGCCAAGATCGAGGCCGATAAGCGCACCGCGGGCTGGCAGATGCGCGGCTGCATCGACGAGGGGGAGGATGAGGGCGGCCATGACGCCCCATTAACACGCTTGCCACGCGACGCAAGATCGCCACACAGTCGCCGCAAGAACGACCCAGGAATTTTGCGCCTTTGGCGCTCGACATGCAGGTTGATGAGATGTGGCCGGACCGTCGTTTGATCGATTTGTTGAAGCTTGAATCCCCCATCGTGCAGGCGCCGATGGCCGGCGCCCATGATCAGGCATTGGCCATCGCAGTGGCGAAGGGGGGCGGCCTCGGCTCGCTGCCCTGTGCGATGATTTCGGCGGACAAGGCGCGGGAGCAGGTCCAGGTGTTTCGCCAGCAGGTCTCGGCACCGGTCAATCTCAACTTTTTCTGCCACACCGCCGTCCAGGCCGATACCGCGCGCGAAGCCGGCTGGAAAAAGCGCCTTGGCGCCTATTACAGTGAATATGGCATCGATCCCAACGCGCCCATCAACGCCGCCAATCGTGCGCCATTCGATGATGCGATGTGTGCGCTGGTCGAAGAGCTCAAGCCCGAAGTGGTCAGTTTTCATTTCGGCCTGCCGGAGCCGGCGCTGTTGAAGCGGGTGAAGGCGGCCGGCGCCGTCGTGTTGGCCTCGGCGACCATCGTGCGTGAAGCCGTCTGGCTCGAACAGAACGGCGCCGATGTCATCATCGCGCAGGGTGCCGATGGCGGCGGCCACCGCGGCATGTTTTTAACCGAGGATATCGCCACCCAGCCCGGCACCATGTCGCTGGTACCGCAGGTGGTCGATGCGGTGAAGCTCCCGGTGATCGCCGCCGGTGGCATCGCCGACGGCCGCGGCATCGCGGCGGCCTTCGCGCTTGGGGCAGCCGGTGTGCAGATCGGCACGGCCTATCTGCGGACACCGGAATCGACCCTGGGCGAGCCGAATCGTGCGGCGTTGAGGTCGGCGTCCGACGAAGCGACGGTGATTACCAATGTCATGACCGGTCGCCCCGCGCGCGGCGTGATCAATCGTGTAATGCGCGAAGTCGGTCCAGTCTCCAGGGACGCGCCGGCGTTTCCCCACGCGGCCACGGCGCTTGGTCCGCTGAAGGCGGCGGCCGAGAAGGGCGGAAAGACGGATTTCAGCAATCTGTGGGCCGGGCAGGCGGTGCATCTCGGCGGCGAGTTGCCGGCGGCAGAGCTCACGCGACAACTGGCCGTGGACGGGCTGGCCCGAATGGCGCAACTCAGGGGCTAAGGCCAGTTCCCGGGCCGCGGTTGCGGCGCGAAACCTCTGTCTGCTATAGGGCAGGCAGATTTCGCCCAGAGGCTCTATATCCATGTCGGTCGATGCTGCCACCGTTCGCCGTATCGCGCATCTCGCGCGCATTGCGGTCAAGGAGGACGAGGTTCCCCATCTTCAGGGCGAACTGAACGCCATGCTGGCCTTTGTCGAGCAACTGCAGGAAGTGAATGTCGATGGCGTCGAGCCGATGACTTCGGTGATGCCGATGGAGATGAAGAAGCGCGTCGATGCGGTGACCGACGGCGAGATCGTCGATCTCGTCACCCGCAATGCGCCCGAGGCCGACGATAACTTCTTCCTGGTGCCGAAGGTCGTCGAGTAATCGAGACAGGATACTGCCGAGGATTCTGCCATGTGCCTGCTTTGCGATGATGAGAAGGCCTACAGCCTTTACATGGACTATCTCGACCAGATGGAACGTCAGGGTGAGGTCAAGGACGTCGATGCCGCCATGGATGCCATCCTCGACAAGGTGCAGGCCGAGCAGATCGCCCAGGAAGCTCAAGACGATCAGAAACGCCGCGCGATGTTCAATGGCGATGCGCCCGAAAACGACAAGACGCTCTCTCCGTTCTTTTGCAGCCCGGTCAATAAATAGATGACAGATCTGACATCGCTCACGCTCGCCGAGGCCCGCGACGGTCTCGCGACCAAGTCCTTCACGTCGGTCGAACTCACCGACGCGCATCTTAAGGCGATGGAAGACGCGCGCGTGCTCAATGCCTATGTCCTGGAGACGCCCGAGAAGGCGCGCACCATGGCGCACGCTGCGGATGCGGGCATCGCCAAGGGCGAGGGCGGTCCGCTCGGCGGCATTCCGCTCGGCATCAAGGATCTGTTCGCCACCAAGGACGTGCGCACCACCGCCTGTTCCAAGATCCTCGGCAATTTCGTGCCGCCTTACGAATCCACCGTCACCGCGCAGCTGTGGCGCGATGGTGCCGTGATGCTCGGCAAGCTCAACAATGACGAATTCGCCATGGGCTCGGCGAATGAAACCTCGGCCTTCGGCCCAGTCATCAACCCGTGGCGCCGTGAGGGATCGGACGTCAATCTGGTGCCGGGCGGCTCGTCCGGTGGATCGGCCTCGGCCGTTGCGGCCGGCCTCTGCCTTGGCGCCACGGCCACCGACACCGGCGGCTCGATCCGCCAGCCCGCGGCTTTCACTGGCATCGTCGGTTTGAAGCCGACTTACGGTCGCTGCTCGCGATGGGGCACGGTGGCGTTCGCATCGTCGCTCGATCAGGCCGGCCCGGTCGCGCGCACCGTGCGCGACACCGCAATCCTGATGCGCTCGATGGCGGGTTACGATCCGAAAGACTCCACTTCCGTCGATTGTGCTGTGCCGGACTACGAGGCCGCGGTCGGCAGATCCGTGAAGGGCATGAAGATCGGTATTCCCAAGGAATATCGCATCGACGGCATGCCCGCGGAGATCGAGAAGCTGTGGCAGGACGGTGCCAAGCAACTCGAATCAGCCGGCGCCGAACTCGTGGAAGTCTCGCTGCCACACACCAAATACGCGTTGCCGGCTTACTACATCGTGGCGCCCGCAGAAGCCTCGTCGAATCTCGCGCGTTACGACGGCGTGCGTTATGGCCTGCGCGTGCCCGGTCGCAGCCTCAACGAGATGTACGAGAACACCCGCGCCGGGGGCTTCGGCGCCGAGGTGCGTCGTCGCATCATGATCGGCACCTATGTGCTCTCGGCCGGCTATTACGACGCCTATTATTTGCGTGCGCAAAAAGTCCGGACCCTGATCAAGCAGGATTTCGAAGCGTGCTTCGCCAAGGGGATCCACGCGATCCTGACGCC
>SDZE01000080.1 GCA_004173095.1 Bradyrhizobiaceae bacterium | reverse complement strand
GTAGATAACCTCAGCCAACTCCGTGTCTGATAAGCCAAGCAATTCGCTCACTGCCTCATGCGGATCGCCGGCGAGTCCGAGTGCCAAGGCAAATGCGGGTTCAGTCTTCATGCCCTGCATTCTCAGCACCATGATCTGCTCCCTGAGCGCAAAGCCCGCAAGATCCAGCAGCCGCTGCTCTACCCTGAAATGCTGCCAGCCGGACTGCTTAACGATCGGCTCAACGCTGGCGAAGATCTCAAACGGCCAGCCCTCAGCTTCGAACTTCGCGATCAGCGGTCGGCCGCTGGCTGACCATTGATAGAGCGCGAAGCCATCAGCCGACCGGAATGCCGTCCAAATCAGATCGGCCATTGCATCGAAATCCTCTGCATAGCAGACGATATCGATGTCGCTATTGAGGAGGGCGAGGCCGAGGGGCAAGGTGCCAACCACATGCGGATCAAATGGTGCGAGCACATCGAGCACGCGACTTCGGCGGACGGCATCGTGGTAGGATGGAGCGGTCATACGGACTCCATGGTTCGAGACGGTACTGCGCCTCTTCAGCGTCAAGGTGAGGAGGATCGCAGGAGTGGGATATCCATCACAGCCCTGGCTCTCGTGATCATTCATCAGCACCACGCTTCTCGTCCGTGATCGTCGCCATTTCAATAGCCGCTGCGATGGAGTCGGAGTATGAAAGACCTCTTCTTCATCATCCACTGAACGACGACCCCATGGCGCAACGCTCCCAGCCATCCGCTCCTATTCCTCGGCTCGACGGCGACAAGGCCGCGGCGCTGCGGCTCACGCCTGTTTCACATGAAACAGAGGCGCGGCTTGATCGCTACGTCGCGCTGCTGCTGCAATGGCAAGCCAAGACCAATCTGATTTCGCCGGCCACGATTCCGCATCTGTGGACCCGGCATATTTCAGATTCGCTGCAGCTGTTGACGCTCGCGCCCGACGCTCGCATCTGGCTCGACTTCGGCAGCGGCGGCGGCTTTCCCGGCGTGGTGCTGGCCTGCGCCATGGCCGATCTCGGCGGTCACGTCCATCTGGTCGAGCGCAACGCCAAGAAGGCGGCGTTCCTGCGCGAAGCATTGCGGGTGACGCAAGCCCCGGGTTCGGTCCATCTCGCTGACATCGGGGATAATGTGGATAGTTTCCCCGAGCGCGTCGATTGCATCACCGCTCGGGCCGTGGCGTCGCTAGAACTTATTCTCGGTTTCGCGGCTCCCCATATGAATCAGGGCACCAAAGCCCTGTTCCTCAAGGGTCAAGATGTAGACGCGGAATTGACCGAAGCTACTAAATATTGGAACATCAATCCACGCCTGCATCCCAGCCTCACCGGCGGGCAGGGCTGGATCGTCGAACTTGACCAGATCGCGCGGCGCGAACCGTCCGCAGCAGAACGCATGGCTCACGCAAATGACCGTAATTGATCAGGAATATCAGGGAGATAACCCCGACCAAGCGGCCGGCCATCCGCGCATTCTGGCGCTGGCCAATCAGAAGGGCGGCGTTGGCAAGACCACCACGGCGATCAATCTCGGAACTGCACTCGCAGCAATTGGCGAGCGGGTGCTGATCGTCGATCTCGATCCGCAGGGCAATGCTTCCACCGGCCTTGGCATCGATCGCCGCGATCGCGCCTGTTCGACTTATGACGTGCTGACCGGCGATGCGCCGCTGCGCGATGCCGTTGTCGTCACCGCGGTGCCGCGTCTGCATATCGCCGCATCGACCATGGATCTCTCCGGCCTCGAGCTCGAAATCGGCAATGCGCGCGACCGCGCTTTCCGTCTGCGCGACGCCATCGGCGAGCTCAACAA
>SDZE01000466.1 GCA_004173095.1 Bradyrhizobiaceae bacterium | reverse complement strand
TGCGGCCGACCCTCCCCACAAGGGGGAGGGTTTGCACGTCGTCGGTGCGGGTCATCATCATATCAATCCGCAATCGTCACATCCGCCGTGAACAGCGGCTCACGCACATCCTGGCCGTTGAATGGTGAGCCCTGTTCGAACCACGAGCGCGGCGCCGGGGCGCCCCACAGGGTCTGGCGGCGCGGGTCTTTCAGCGACCAGCGCAGCGGCTCGTGATCTGAGTCCATGGTCTGGTAGTCCGACGTGTAGAGTTCGAGCCGGTGGCCATCGGGATCGCGCACATAGAGAAAGAACGCGTTGGAGATGCCGTGGCGGCCGGGGCCGCGCTCTAGGTTGGCTAGATAGCCGGACGACGCCATCACGTCGCACAGATGCACGATGTTCATCGCGGTCGGCACCCAATAGGCGAAGTGATGCAGCCGCGGGCCGCGCCCGTTGGTGAAAGCGAGATCGTGGACATTGCCCTTGCGATGCATCCAGGCCGCGGCGATGCGGCCGTCCGCGCCGTCTTCCTCGGCATATTCGGTGAGGCGGAAGCCGAGCCGTGCATAGAAGTCGATGGTCGCCTGCAGTTCGGCGGCGAACACGTTGAAATGATCGAGCCGCTGCGGATGGCAGCCCTTGTAGAGATCGAACCGGCGCAGCAGATGCGGGCGCTTCTCCATGCCGGCGGTGAGTTCGATCTGGAATCCGAACGGATCGGTGGCGTGCAGGGTGCGGCCCTGGAACGGCCGCTCGACGAACGAATAGACGATGCCGTTGGCGGCGAAGAAGGCGCCGGCCTTGTCGAGGTCGTTCTCGCTGGCGACCCGGAAGCCGAGCCGATGGCAGCCCGCCACCGCCGCCTTGCGCAGCACCAGCGAGTGATGCTGATGCTCCTCGACGGCGCGCAGATAGACGGTGTCGGCGTCATCGTCTTCGACATGGAGCCCGACGATCTGCTCGTAGAATTTACGCGACGCCGCGAGATCGACGACATCGAGCACCACATGGCTGGCACGCAGGATGTTGAAGGGCGGATCGAACACGGGAGTGGGTGCGGGCATGGTGTTTGTCTCATTCCGTCATTGCGAGGAGCGTAGCGACGAAGCAATCCAGTTCTTTCTGCGAGCGGCGCTGGATTGCTTCGCTGCGCTCGCAATGACGGCTGATGGGGTGGGGGCTAGATCCCCAGCCTCTGGATCTTGTGCGTCCCCTTCGCCAGCGAGACATGCTTCGTCTCCATGTAGAAATCGAACGAATAGTCGCCGCCGTCGCGGCCGATGCCGGAGGCTTTCATGCCGCCGAATGGCGTCGGCAGATGGCGGACATTTTCCGAATTGAGCCAGATCATGCCGGCCTCCAGCGCGTCGGCGACGCGCAGCGCGCGGCCGGTGTCGGCGGTCCAGACATAGCCGGTGAGGCCATAGGGCACGTCGTTGGCGATGGCGACGGCGTCGGCCTCGTCGGTGAAGGTGAGCACCGTCAGGAACGGACCGAACACTTCCTCCTGCGCCACGCGCATCTGCCGCGTCGCGCCGGTCACCAGCGTCGGCTGCACATAGTGGCCACCGCCGGGGCCGTCATGCGGCCTGCCGCCGACCGCGATAGTGGCGCCGTCCTGCCGCGCGATGTCGAAATAGCTGCAGACTTTCGCATGATGGCGTTCGTGGATCAGCGGGCCGACCTCGGTCGCGGGATCCAGCGGATGGCCGATCTTCAGCGCCCGCACGCGCGCCGCCAGTTTCGCAATGAAGGCGTCGGCGATATCCGCCTGGATCAACAGCCGGCTCGACGAGGTGCAGCGCTCGCCGTTCAACGAGTAGATCATGAACACCACGGCATCGAGC
>SDZE01000009.1 GCA_004173095.1 Bradyrhizobiaceae bacterium | reverse complement strand
TCAGCGTGTTGACCGGAAAGTTCGGATTCCATGCATAGGGCTTGACCTTGAAGCGCCTGAGGAACCGCTCGGTTTCGAGCTGGTGGAATTCGCGCTTGTTCTTCACGCCGGCATAGGTTTCTGCGGGCGAGCGGTTGTTGGTGGCCTTGAAGATGCCGCCGAGCAGCACCGGCACATAGTCGAATTTCACGCCCGTCCGCGCCTCGATGGCCGGGATGGCCTCGTGACTCAGAAATGCATTGGGGCTGCCGAAATCGAACAGGAATTGTGGAGACGCGGACATATCAGGCTCCCTGCAACGCGAACCGCTGCATTGCGCGGTCCGCTTATATGACATGTGTCATTCAAAGCGAGCCTAGCGGCTGATGCGGACGGGATCAACCGACAGAATGCACTAGCTGTGGTCGCCGAATGCCAGCGCCATGAAGTGATTGCGTATGTCGATCGGCCACGGTGCAATAAGTTCGACGCATTTGCGACGATCATCGGAGAACAAGGCGCGCGAAGCCTCCTCGAAATCCGGCAGATCGCCGGCCATGGTGGATATGAAGTGATAGGCCGCATCGCGAGCGGCCCGCGCACGATCGCGATCGCCATGGGTGCGGCGCGCCTCCTCCACCAGTTTCCGCAACGCCACCGACGCGCCGCCTGGTTGGGTGGCGAGCCAGTCCCAATGCCGCGGCAGCAGCGTGATTTCACGAGCGACGACGCCGAGCTTTGGCCGGCCCCGACCGCGTGGCTCCATGGGAGCGTCCGGTTGCTCCGCTGCCGGTGGCTGGAGCCGGGCGACGATCTCCCGGTGGCTGCCGCGCAGATCAACGTCGCGCGGCTTGCCGGTGGTATTGTCGAAAATGATGATGGGGTCGGTCATGCCGCCACCGGCGATCTTGACGGCGATGGCGACCTCGGCCAATGGCCCAGACGCCAGCAGCGTCGCGCCGGCAAACGCGCTAAAGGGAGCTATCGTCGCTGTTTCGGTCGTCATGGGCGTTGGTCCGTCGAAGATCAGGATGGCAGTTTTATTATACCCGGATAATATCCGCGTCAATATTACCCGGGCGAAATCGCGCCCGACCCGGCCAGGAACAACCGCATGCTCACCGTCCATCATCTCAACAATTCCCGCTCGCAGCGGGTGCTCTGGCTGCTCGAAGAGCTGGCCGTGCCGTATGAGGTCAAACGCTATCAACGGCAGCCGAACATGCTGGCGCCGAAAGAGCTGCGTGCCATCCATCCGCTGGGCAAGTCGCCGGTCATCACCGACAACGGCAACACGATCGCGGAATCCGGCGCCATCGTCGAATATATTGTGAAGACCTACGGCCGTGGCCGATTGATCCCGCCGGACGATACGCCGGAGCGGCTGCGCTACACCTACTGGCTTCATTATGCGGAGGGATCCGCGATGCCGCCGCTGTTGCTCAAGCTGATCTTCGGCCTGCTGCCGAAACGCGCGCCGCTGTTGATGCGTCCGTTCGTCAATGCGATCTCATCCAAGGTGCTGGCGACCATGGTGACGCCGCAGCTGAAGCAACACATGGCGTTCTGGGAAGGCGAACTCGGCAACAGCGCATGGTTTGCCGGCAACGACTTCAGTGCGGCCGATATCCAGATGAGTTTCCCGCTGGAAGCAGCGAGTGCGCGCGGCGGGCTAGATCAGAACTATCCCAAGGCCACGGCGTGGCTTGCGAAGATCCACGCCCGGCCCGCCTATCAGCGCGCGCTGGAAGTCGGCGGGCCGTATCAGATCGGCAAGTAAGTGACTCGTTCTGTTCACTTTGTCTGTCATCACCCGCGCAGGCGGGTGATCCAGTAAACACCGGCAGATGTTG
>SDZE01000427.1 GCA_004173095.1 Bradyrhizobiaceae bacterium | reverse complement strand
TCACCGCCAAGAAAACGTCGCAAAACGCTAGCCGGCTAGGCCGCAAACGTCATTTCCCATTAATGTTCGTTCATTTGAGCAGCGCTCACTGCGTCTTGTTTGCAACGCCGCCAACCCGCGTCGTTAAAATCGCTCCCGAGCCCAAAAAACTTATTGCGGAGGGGGGCCAAAGAACTTATGTGCGGTCTTGCCCAATTTCGCACGTGCCTGTGGTCGTGTGTCAGTCGGTAGGTATCCGGACAAGAGGCCGGACAGCCGCCAAGGGATGAAGAAGCCGAGGGTCGCTCGCGGGATTTTGCGAAAGGCCAGCATCTCTCTCCAGGGATGCCGTTGAAGGCGACTTTGCTCCTTGCAACCGTGACTGGCAGCCGGAGGCGAACCGGCGCACCTCGTTCTCAACGGGGGACGCGACTTAAAGCAACGACGGATCGGGCTTTTTTGGTCTCTACCGGCAGTCCAACGCCGGCGCGGGCTACTGAAAAGGCTTGTCCTTCATTGCCAGGTGTGCGGGCGGGAATCTCCCAACCAATCCACGGCAGCAGAGTTTGATCCGAGCATTCGGCTCGTTGCGCCTCCATCGCGTGACGTCGCCGGAGTCGAGGATCCGATATCATTTGCTTTTTGCGTCCCTCGTCGCTGAGGGCGTCGGGAGAGTGCTATGACCGAACGTATCCAGGAATTTCTCCGCGCCCGCCGCAATGACGGCCTCGATACCGAACCGTGCCTCGTCGTCGATCTCGACGTCGTACGCGACAACTTCCAGACCTTCGCCAAAGCCCTGCCCGACAGCCGCGTGTTCTATGCGGTGAAGGCCAATCCGGCGCCGGAAGTCTTGTCGCTGCTGGCCTCCATGGGCTCGTGCTTCGATTGCGCCACCGTCGCTGAAATCGAGATGGCGCTCGCTGCCGGTGCGACACCGGATCGCATCTCCTATGGCAACACCATCAAGAAGGAACGCGACATCGCGCGCGCCGCGGCGCTCGGCATCCGCATGTTCGCGGTGGACTGCGCGCCGGAAGTCGAGAAGATCGCGCGCGCAGCACCTGGCGCCAAAGTGTTCTGCCGCATCCTGTATGATTGCGCCGGCGCCGAATGGCCGCTGTCGCGCAAGTTCGGCTGCGATCCGGAAATGGCTGTCGAGGTGCTCGATCTCGCCAGGCGTCTCGGCCTGGAGCCGGTCGGCATCTCGTTCCATGTCGGCTCGCAGCAGCGCAAGGTGAAGGCATGGGACCGCGCGCTGGCGATGGCGTCGTCGGTGTTCCGTGACTGCGCCGAGCGCGGCATCAACCTCACCCTGGTCAATATGGGCGGGGGCTTCCCGACCAAATATTTGAAGGACGTGCCGCCAGTTCTGCAATACGGCCGATCGATCTTCCGCGCGCTGCGCAAGCATTTCGGCAACGCGATTCCGGAAACCATCATCGAGCCGGGCCGCGGCATGGTCGGCAATGCAGGGATCATCGAGACCGAAGTTGTGCTGATCTCGAAGAAGAGCGACGAGGACGACAATCGCTGGGTCTATCTCGACATCGGCAAGTTCGGCGGCCTCGCCGAGACGATGGACGAATCGATCCGCTATGCGATCCGAACGCCGCATGACGGCGCCGACATGGCGCCCTGCATCCTCGCCGGCCCGACCTGCGATTCGGCCGACGTGCTGTACGAAAAGGCGCCCTATCCGCTGCCGGTGACGCTGGAGATCGGCGACAAGCTGCTGATCGAGGGCACCGGTGCGTATACCTCGACCTATTCGGCCGTCGCCTTCAACGGCATCCCGCCGCTGCGGACGTATCATATCTGATCTCTTTCCCTCTCCCGCTTGCGGGGGAGGGT
>SDZE01000531.1 GCA_004173095.1 Bradyrhizobiaceae bacterium | reverse complement strand
ATTTCAGTCGTCAGTGGCACGCCCGTGCGCAGCGACACCAAGGTCGGGTTGGACTTCCAGGGACTGACGGGCGTGCCGGTGATCGCGCTGGAAGGAGGCAAGTTGCTGACGGACTCCGCGCCGGTGACGGTGCTGATTGCCGAACCCGGCGCTGGCCGCAGCATGACGCAAGCAGCACGCGACGCGCTCGGACGGGTCGATGGCGTCCTGGCGGATAACGCCGCGCCGCTGAAAACCACCATCGCCAATCTTCAGGTGTTCTCCGAGGGCCTCGCGCGCAATACCGGAAAGCTGGACGGAATTGTCAGCGGGTTGGAGCGCATGACGGGGGGCGGGGCAGCTCCGGTCGTCAAGGTGACCTACAATCTCCAACCGGCCGACGATTTTTCGGCGCCGATCAAGGCGCTCAAAGGGCAATTCGTCATTCCGGAGCCCAGCTCGGTCGTCCAGCTTCAGACGCAGAGATTCGTGATCACTCAGGCAGCGGACAGCACGCGGTTTCCCGAGGCGCAATGGGCCGACAGCATCCCCAAGCTGATCCAGGCCAAACTCATCGAGAGTTTCGAAAATTACGACGTGGCCCACGCACCCACGCGCCCGATCGATGGCGTTCAGCCTGACTACCAGCTCATGATCGACATCAGACAGTTCAATATTGTTTCCGATACGACGCCTGTCGCCGAGATCGCGTTGTCGCTGAGAGTTCTGGATAAAGACGGGAAGGTCATCGCGTCCCAACTGTTTCGCAACAGCCAACGAATCGAGACACTCGATGCGCCCGGAACCGTCCGGGCGTTTGACATCGCCTTCTCGAACCTAGCCAAAGAACTCGTTGCCTGGACCGTCCAGAGTTTTTGATCTCCAACTCCGCAGTGGCGGAGCCCGTCCGCTTAATGCGAAGCCCTCCGAGACCTCGATTGCGAGAGCCATGGATGGTGCGCATCGGACTTTCATTGCGATCGTCGCTCACGCCGGATCTTCGTTCAACGAAATGGCGAACGAGCAGTACGGAATACCTGAACAAGCTTTTCATCGGTTCGCGTTTACAAAGAACGGGAAGCGAAACACCGTACATCGCGGGAAAACCCGCGGACGATGATTGCGGGGTCCACAGCTGGCTCGGTCGGCGCATTGGTCGCAGTTTACTTTCCGTTTTTGGAAGCGTTAGGATGCTCACAAGAACAGGCTGAATGTTCGCATATACAGCCGTATTCAGGGTGGAAGCATGATTCTAATGGGCGCACAGCACCAATTAGAACGTCGGGTATGCATGCAGTCGACGCTGTGTTGCGCGCGCTCTCGCTTCCCGAATTGTGCTGCGATGCGAGATGTCGCGGTCATTGAGCCGAAGCAGAAGGAACGCCGCTGATGCGTGCCTATGCCGCCCGCCGTCTCCTCGCTTTGATACCGACGATTTTCTTCGCCAGCCTGATTGTGTTCATCACGCTGCGCATGGTGCCGGGTGACGTCATCGATCTGATGCTGTCGCAGAACGACATCGCGGCCAGCAGCAAGGATCGCGCTCAGCTTGAACAGGCGCTCGGCCTCGACAAGCCGGTGTATGTTCAATACTTCCGCTGGGTCGGCGGCGTTCTGCAGGGCGACCTCGGCCACTCGTTGTGGCAGAATACGCCGGTGCTTGATCAGATCCTGAGCCGACTTCCCATTACCTTCGGCCTCGGATTCCTGGCGATCTTGATCGGCCTCATCATTGCAATTCCGATCGGAGTCTATTCTGCGCTACGACAGGATACGGTCGGCGATTACTTGATGCGCTCGATGTCGATCCTGATGCTCGCTGTACCGGCGTTCTGGACCGGGACAATGGTGATGGTGTTTCCCGCAATCTGGTGGGGATGGTCGCCTGAAATCAATTACATTCCGTTTCGTCAGGACCCGATCGGCAACATCCGTCACCTGCTGCTGCCGAGCCTGATCCTCGGCATGTCGCTGTCGGCCATCACGATGCGCATGACACGCACCATGATGCTCGAGGTGCTGCGCCAGGATTACATCCGGACAGGGTGGGCCAAGGGCCTGAGCGAATGGACCATCGTGACGCGCCACGCATTGCGCAACGCGCTGATTCCCGTCGTCACGCTGGTCGGCATCCAGGCGCCGTTGGTGATCGGCGGCGCCGTGATCATCGAGCAGATCTTCGTCATTCCCGGCATGGGGATGCTGCTGCTCGAAGGCGTCACGCAGCGCGACTATCCGATCGTCGCCGGCGTATTTCTCGTGGTCGGCATTGCCATCATGTTGATCAATCTGGTCGTTGATCTCAGCTACGGCATGCTCGACCCCAAAGTGAGGTATCGCTGATGACGATCGCGGTCGATACAGTCATTGCCGCGGCGCCGCAGCGCCGCTCGACGGCGCGGGCGTTTATCGTCCGGCTGTTTCGCGAAAAGCCGCTGGGCGCGGCAGGTGCCGTGATCTTCGTCCTCTTTCTGCTATGCGGGTTGTTCGCCGATTTTCTGGCACCCTATGGCTACAACCACATCAACCCGATGAACCGCATGAAGCCGCCGTCGTGGCAGTTTCCATTCGGCACCGACAATCTCGGCCGGGACGTGCTGTCGCGCTGCCTGTATGGCGCGCAGCTGTCAGTCATCATCGGTTTCTGCGGAGCCGGGATTGCGACTGTGCTTTCGGTGGTGATCGGCATTCTCACCGGCTATCTGGGCGGCCGCTTCGACATGATCGTGCAGCGTCTGGTCGACGCCTGGATGAGCTTTCCGGATCTGATCGTGCTCATTGTCGTCGTGTCTGTCGTCGGGCCGGGGCTCGTGCCGATCATCGGCACCCTGGGCCTGCTGCTCGGCATCGGCGGCTCACGCATCATTCGCGGCGCCACGGTATCCGTGCGTGAAAATATGTACGTCAACGCCGCTCAATCGATGGGTGCCTCGCTGCCACGCATTTTGCTGCGCCACATTCTGCCCAATGTGATGCCGCCGATCATCATCCTGTTTACGACGCGGGTCGGCTTTGTGATCCTTGCGGAATCGGGCTTGTCGTTTCTCGGCCTTGGCGTACCGCCGCCCGCGCCGACCTGGGGCGGAATGCTGTCTGGCGGCGGCCGAACTTACATGCTGCAGGGGCCGTGGCTCGCACTGGCGCCCGGGCTGTGCCTCACCATTGTCGTCTATGCCACCAACGTCTTCGGAGATGCGTTGCGCGATCTGCTCGATCCTCGCATGCGCGGTTCGCGATAACTGATTCACGTGCGTAACGCCGGAGGTGGAATGGCCGCGGCGAACCAACACAGGGAGGCAATCATGCTGCAACGAAATTTCGCGACAGGATTCAAGACGACGGTGCTCGGGCTGTCGATCTTGCTCGGCGCATCGGCGGCCTTGCGGGCCGAGGAAAAACCGCAATATGGCGGGACGCTCCAGGTCGCGACGATGAACAGGGCTCTATCGGTTCTGTCCTGGGATCCCGCCGACTGGAACTGGAAGGTGAATCACGATACCGGACAGTTCTACGAGCAACTGTTTTCCGGCGATTTGTCGAAGGCCAAGCGCAACGGCGGCAAGTATCCGTTCTACGCCGATGCCTGGCTGCCGAGCGACGCCGTGCGCGGCGAACTTGCGGAAAGCTGGGAGCAGAAGGAAAATCCGCTCCGCATCGAGGTCAAGCTGCGCAAGGGCGTGATGTTTCCGGACAAGCCGGGCGTCATGGCCTCCCGCGAACTGGTCGCTGACGACGTCGTCTTCAGTTACAATCGGCTCGACAAGAGCCCGAAAAAGATCTCGACCTATTTCGACCATATCGAAAAGGTCGAGGCGACCGATCCGCACACCGTCGTATTCACGCTGAAAAGCTACAACGCGGAATGGGATTATCGCTTCGGCTGGGGCTACTATTCAGCGATCTATCCAAAGGAGGTCGCTGACGCCGGCGCCAACAACTGGAAGAATCTCAACGGTACCGGGCCGTTCATGCTGACGGATCATGTGCAGGGTAACTCGAACACCTATTCGAAGAACCCGATCTATTGGGACAAGGAGAAGATCGGCGGCGAGGAATTCAAGCTGCCGTTCGTCGACAAGCTTGTCTATCGCAATATCAAGGACGAGGCGACGGTGACCACGGCGCTGCGCACCGGCAAGCTCGACATCGCCGAATTGGTGCGATGGACCGACATGGAAGAGTTGAAGAAGAGTGTTCCGCAATTGAAGTGGTCGAAATATCTGTCGATGAACGGCCAGTTCCTCTCGATGCGAGTCGACACCAAACCGTTCGACGACATTCGCGTCCGACGCGCGCTCAACCTCGCGGTCGACAAGCAGGAGATCGTCAAGGCCTATTACAACGGCCATGCCGAGCTGTTTTCCTATCCGCAGCACCCCGACTATACCGGCTATTACCAGCCGCTCGCCGAGATGCCGGATACGGTCAAGGAGCTGTTCACCTATAATCCGGACAAGGCGAAGAAGCTGCTTGCCGAGGCCGGGCTGGCCAAGGGCTTCACCTTCAAGGTGCAGGTCTGTTCATGCCAAACGGATCATCTGGATCTGCTGCCGCTGATCGCAGCCTATCTTGAGCGCGTCAACGTCAAGCTGGAAATTCAGCCGATGGAGTACGGCGCCTTTCTTTCGGCGATGACCTCCAAGACCAATGCGGCCGGCTATCTGATGAACAACGGCCATACCAACCCGACCACCACGATCCGCAAGAGCTTCGTGACCGCGCAGACCTGGAACCCGTCGCAGTGGTCCGACCCTGCCTTCGACAAGAAGATGGAGGTTGCCTATCAGGAGCGCGACGAGGGCAAGCGCCAGGTTCTGCTCAGGGAGATGACGACCGAGATACTTGAGAAGGCACCCTATATCTGGTTGCCGACGCCGTACCTCTATGCCGCCTGGTGGCCGTGGGTGAAGAACTACGCCGGAGAGCTGCGCGCCGGTGCGGTGCGCCCTGCGCCGATCTATGCGCGGATCTGGATCGATCAGGACATGAAGAAGAAAATGGGTTTCTGAGCCGTCGCTCCGCCACACGCTGCCGATGCCGCGCCGCTGCGGCATCGGAGCCGCTGCGGCGCGAGCCGATCAACTGCACGGCTCCCCACTTCCACAGGAGACAAGATGGTCCAACTTCTCCTCGACCCCGGCCAAGAGATGGACAAGACGACGATGCGCTCGCAGGCGCCGGGCGATGGCAGCGCGCACGCGCCTGCCGATCCACCCTTGCTCGACGTACGCAATCTTGCGGTCGAATTCGGCTCGGGGCGCTCCGCTTTGCGCGCAGTGGATGGCGTATCGTTCACCGTGGCCCGCGGTGAGACGCTGGCAATTGTCGGCGAAAGCGGCTCCGGCAAGAGTGTGACCGCGCTGTCGCTGATGCGGCTGATTCCGTCGCCGCCGAGCCGTGTCAAGTCCGGGGAGATCCTGTTCGAGGGGCGCGACCTTCTCGGCCTGTCCAGCGAGGACATGCGTGCCATCCGCGGTAACGAAATCGCCATGATCT
The DNA here is from genome assembly GCA_004173095.1 of Bradyrhizobiaceae bacterium. GTDB lineage: Bacteria > Pseudomonadota > Alphaproteobacteria > Rhizobiales > Xanthobacteraceae > Tardiphaga. The sequence goes on along the minus strand of SDZE01000531.1, from coordinate 3,567 downwards.
TCCAGGAGCCGATGTCGTCGCTGAACCCGTCCCTGACGGTCGGCCTGCAGGTCGCCGAGCCGCTGCAACTGCATCAGGGCATGAGCTGGAAGAGGGCGCTCGACAAGGCCCGGCAATTGCTGTCGCGCGTCCGCATTCCCGATGCCGAGAGCCGCGTCAACGCCTATCCGCATCAGTTCTCCGGTGGCATGCGACAGCGCGCAATGATCGCGATGGCGCTGGCCTGCAATCCGAAGCTGATCATCGCGGACGAGCCGACTACCGCGCTGGACGTGACGGTGCAGGCCCAGATCCTGAAGCTGCTGAAAGACCTGACCCGCGAAACCAATGCGGCGCTGGTGTTGATCACGCACGATCTCGGTGTGGTCGCGCGCTACGCCGACAGGGTATGCGTGATGTATGCCGGGCGTATCGTCGAGAGCGGCACGGCACACGAGATCTACGAGCAGCCCAGCCATCCATACACGCTCGGCCTGATGGCCTCGATCCCGCGGTTGGATCAGGATGCGCAGCAGCGCTTGATCCCGATCGAGGGCCAACCACCCGATCTGTCAGCGCTGCCCAAGGGCTGCGCGTTTCAGGCGCGCTGCCGCTATGTCGGCAACCGCTGTCGCGAGGAGCGGCCGCCGCTCGAGCCGATCGAAGGACGCCACTTCAAGGCCTGCTTCGCCGATGTCCCTCACGGAGTTGGCCCCGATGATCGCCCCGTCTGACGCCGGCCACGATGAAATCCTGAAGGTCAGCGGCCTGAAGGTGCACTTCCCGCTGTTCAAAGGGGTGGTGTTTCGCAAGCAGTCCGGCAGCGTCCGCGCCGTCGATGGTGTCTCTTTCGCGGTGCGCCGCGGCGAGACGCTTGGCCTGGTCGGTGAATCCGGTTGCGGCAAATCGACGACGGGCCTCGCGGTGCTGCGCATGACGCCGATCACGGAAGGCAGGGTCGAGTTCGAGGGCAGTGATATCTCGGCCTACAGCAACGCGATGATGCGTACGGTGCGGCGGCGCGTCCAGATGGTCTATCAGGACCCCTATGGCTCGCTCAATCCGCGAATGAAAGTGGGCGACATCATCGGCGAGCCGCTGACCGTTCATGGCGTGGACACCGAGCGGGACGTCTATCGCGCCCGCATTCAGGAACTGCTGGGTCTCGTCGGGCTGCGACCCGAGATGGCGGAGCGCTATCCGCATGAATTCTCCGGCGGCCAACGCCAGCGCATCTCGATCGCGCGTGCGGTGTCGCTCAATCCGGCTCTGCTGATCTGCGACGAGCCGGTCTCCGCGCTCGATGTTTCGATCCAGGCGCAGGTGGTGAACCTGTTTCAGGAGTTGCAGGAACGGCTCGGCCTGTCCTATCTGTTCATCGCCCATGATCTTGCGGTGGTACGCCACGTCAGCCACCGGATCGCCGTGATGTATCTCGGCCGGATCGTCGAGATCGCCTCACGCCAGGATCTGTACCGCGCGCCGCTGCATCCCTACACGCAGGGTCTGCTGGCGGCAGTGCCGATTCCGAGCCCGTCGGCGGAGGCGCTACGGCCGCAGCAGGTCATCCTGGGCGAACCACCGAGCGTCGTAAACCCGCCGGCCGGCTGCCGCTTCCATCCACGCTGTCCGATGGCGATGAAAGTCTGCGCCGAAGTCGATCCCGAACTGCGCGAGATCGAGCCAGGTCGCTCCACCGCCTGCCACTTGCACGATCCGGCCATCGTCGGCGAGGGGCGCGACACATTGCTGCGGCCCGGATCCACTGACCGTGCGGCAACCATGCCTTTGCATTCAGGTGCAGCGGTGACGGCGTAGCTGCAGCATGTCGAACCGGTCTGCATCGTCATGAGTGAACTGCCGGTTGACAGCCGACGCCAGACCCCGCGGTTTCGGGAGAAACGCGAAGCCATCTTGGAAGCGGCCGCACGGTTGTTCAACCGGCGGGGATTCAGCGGTACTACGCTGTCCGATGTTGCCGAGAGCGTCGGCTTGGTCACCAACAGCGTGACCTATTATTACCGGAAAAAGGAAGATCTGGCGACCGCCTGCTTGCTGCGGGCCATCGCAGCATTTGATGAACTCCTATCGCATGCCGAGCAGGCGCCTGATGCGGAGAGCCGGGTCAGGGCTTTCGTGTCGGGATATTTTGGTCTGCTGGCCGACATCGAATCCGGCAACCGCGCCGATATCGTCAACTTCACCGAGATCAGCTCGTTGAGTCATTCGCTGGCCGTCGCTGCGAGCGGCTATGATGGAATTTTCAGGCGGGTCCGCCACCTCCTCAGCTCCGACGCCTCAGATTTCAGCCGCGCCGAACTCACGGCGCGTGCTCATCTGCTGTTCACGCTGACACAATGGTCGCGGGTCTGGGTGCACCGCTATGAGGTCAGCGGTTACAGGAGGGCAGGGCAACAGGTCTGCGACATCCTTCTGCGCGGACTGGGCGCGGACAATGCGGTCTGGAAACCGTCTGCGATGCCGACGATCAAAGTCGAGCACGCCGGCGAGGCCGTCAAGCTGGAAGCCTTCCTGCGCGCCGCGACGCGGCTCATCAACGCGAAGGGCGCTCGCGGTACATCGATCAGTGAAGTGTCGGCTGTCCTGAATCTCACCAAGGGTTCGTTCTATCATCACAACGACAACAAGGATGACCTGATCGTTGCTTGCTTCGAACGGACCTTCGAAGTCATCCGGCGTGCGCAATCGGATTCGGCCGCGGCGCCCACCGGATGGCTCCAGCTGTGCGAATCCGCCACCTCGCTGGTCCGCTATCAATTGTCCGATGCCGGACCGTTGCTTCGGATCACGGCGCGAAGCGGACTCGCCGAGTCATCGGCCGACCGGATACTTCGAACGATGAACAGGCTGTCGGAGGAGTTTGCCAATTTCATCGTCGATGGCATCGCCGACGGATCTGTACGCCCGGGAGAGCGTCACAGATCTGTACGCCCGACCTCTTTTCACCGGGTTGCTGCAAGGGTGAGAGAGCAAGAAATCCGGGTGAGGCGATAGCGGCGTCTTTTGACCACGCGAGGAAGATCACGCTTGCGATCGTGACGCTGTTTGATCTTAGCCAAGAGTAATAGCCGCTCATGGCGCAAGCTGACAGTCGACGCACTGGCGGGAGGGATCTAAGACGCCCTTGAACCATAGCTCAGCGCAACTTTCCGCTGAACAAGCCGTAGATCGTTGGCAGGTCAGTTTTGCTCGCCTTGTCGAGGGCGCTTAATTGATCTGCGGACACACTATGCATGCTGAGATGATGCCATCGACAATCGCCGACGAAGGCAGGAGTTTAAATGCCCGAAGATAACAGCGTGCCAGGCGTCAAACCGGTGCCATCCACGATCTATTTCGACGGCTCTTGCCCACTGTGCCAGGCCGAGATCAGCTATTATCGGCGCAGTGATGAGGCCGGTGCCCTTTGTTTTATCGATGTTTCAAAGACTGGCGCTGATACGCCGGAAGGCCTCACGCAAAGGGACGCGATGGCCCGTTTTCACGTGCGCGCGGCGGACGGGCGTATGCTATCGGGCGCAGCCGCCTTTGCAGAGGTCTGGGCGCGCCTGCCGAAGTGGCGCTGGG
>SDZE01000354.1 GCA_004173095.1 Bradyrhizobiaceae bacterium | reverse complement strand
GAGAGGTTGAGGCCCCCGGCCCGACGTGTTACCTGACGGCGCATGCGGGTGTAGCTCAATGGTAGAGCAGCAGCCTTCCAAGCTGAATACGAGGGTTCGATTCCCTCCACCCGCTCCAGGCTCCCGATCCTGAAAATCATATACGTTTCAATCGTGGTGCATCGAGTGTCCCCGAGTTTCTAGCCGATGTACAATCACGGACGGAGCAAACGTCCGATCCCCGGAAAGCGACGGCACTAACTTTCACCACAAGCGATCTGGGCACCGAAATGCGCAGTATTCGCACAGTCAACGAGATTGTATTGGTTGAAGAAGGGGGCAGTCGTCCTGTGCTCGAAACCTTGATCTACGTTAGAGATTGGTGGACCGAGTTGCCTAACGAAATTCAAATGGCATGACGTCGGCTGTCTGCGATGCTGCGGACGATAGCTGGGGCAGGATCGCAGTTTGCTGATTGCGCCTAAACGGAAGTCGAGGGCTTAGCAGCGACAGGTTCCATTTTCACTCTGGGCTTTCGCGCTGGGACTGTCTCTCTCAACTTTGCTGTCTTTTCGTCTAGCTTTTTCTTCAGCGTTGGAGCGACAAACGCGCTGTAAATGAAATGCTCAAGAAGGTCGACCATAGTCGATAGATCTGCCGCATCAGGTACCCATCCTCGGTGGATCGAAGCGCTTCCTGCTTCGGTGAGCGTCTCCAAGCTGTCTCGATCCAGACTGGTGATACGGTTTCTCGCGACGAGGGTGTCGAGCTTCTCTTTGAAAGTAAGGCTGGGATCCACATCGAGTAGCTCTGATGCAATATCGAATGCTGTACGAACGCCAGAGGCGGCGAGGCGGGACAAGTCATTCTCAAGGGCAACATACAGCTCATGCATTGCGCCATATAGGATGTTGTCCTTGTCTCCCACGAAGCCCATTGGTGAAAACCAATCAGGTTGTTTTCTCTTCAAAATGGCGGGCCAGTACGCGACTGCTTCATCGTAAACAATGACATCTTCCTGAGTGGCCGGATCCCATTCGCGATCATACTCCTCCGAGAATATTTTGACGGTATGGCAAAACATGTGGTCGCAGCCTCGACACTGGAGGAGGTACCAACTGGTTCTTCCCCAAACCATGCCGCCTGCGTCATCCCAACTTTCGACGGCATAACCGCGTATCTCACAATTACGGATCGCACCGCAAACCGAGCACATCGCCTTCATAATTGTCAGGGGCTCTGCGGTCGATTCTGTCATCGAGATGTCCGTCAAGTTGAGTGCGATAGACTACACCATCTGGATGGATAGCGCCAAAGTCGCTTTGTCCGTTTGCGATTCCGGGCCGACAGGCTTGCCATACCAAATACGCGCCCGATGAACCAAACCGCGGTCCGGGCCACTCATGCATAGCAGTTCGGCCGGTCGTGAATGTCATCGCATTCGGCTGTGGCACGGTTCGGAAATCACCTCGGCGGATTGGAATCGTCCATGCCCCTTCTCGACTTGCTTGGCCTCGTTGTCGTCATGCCGCTCTTGCCGCTGCTGGCCGGCGCCGGCCTGTTCTTGCTGACGCGCTCCCACCTGATCGCGGCCGGCCTGTCCACCCTCGGCTTCGGCGCGTGGGGAGCGTGGTACTTCGGGCGCTTGTCACTCAACGGCCCGATGTCGGGCGCGCTCTACGGATTGGGATCCGAAGGCGTCATCAGCGGGATATTGGCGTTGGCCGGCAGCGGCTATGTGCGCCTGATCGGAGCGGAGGTGCGACGCCTCGGCACGGAGCGGACGGCAATCGTGCACATCGTCGGCATCGCCTTCGCCGCGACAGCATTCGGTCTGCTCTTTGTGACCCATGGCTCGGACAAGGTCGGGATCGGGCTCTATGTCGTGATGATCGCGTGGTCGCTCGGGGCCGCGGCTGCAACCGGCAGCTTCGGCGGTGTCGTCGCCACGATGGCGTTCGTGATGATCGCCATGGTGCATGGCATCTGGGGCGCTGCCATCGCCAGCGGTGTCCGCGATGCCGGCCAAGCCTATCTCGTGATCTTCACCATGCCGCCGTTGCTGGTGCCCGTTCTCGCGGTCGCCGCCTTCGGCAGGTGGCTCGGCCGTGCCCTCCGAGCGCGCAGCGGCCAGGTGCGACCGATCTAGGTGGGCCGCGCGCATCGATGTCGCCTGTTGGCACTTTCCGGACCAGAGGCGATGTCCAGTATGAGTCTGAAGTAGGACGGGCAGCGGACATGCCTCAAGGTGTCTCTGCTCTGCGTCCGCTCAGCGCATCACGCCGCTTTTCCCGCCTTGCGCGTGACGGTCAGCCGGGTCGTGAGGCCTATGCGGGCTGCCATCTCGACCAGCCTGTCGATGGTGAACCGAGACAATTTGCCGTTCTTGATGTCCGAGACGCGGGGTTGATCGACGCCGAGGCGTTCGGCGATGTCGGCCTGCTTCAGGCCCGAGGCCTCCACCCACTGCTGTCGTTCGGAGCCCCGCCGGCTGTCGCCGAAATCGATACTATCAATCGGCAAGCCAATTCCCGCGGCTTGAACGATGATCGCATTGACCTTCATCGCGAAGCCCAAGCCACTGCCAGTCCGCGGCCGCGACGCTCACCCGAACCCGCTTGCGCTCGGTCTTCGATGAGCTATAGTGAGTCGCTTCCTTAGCAATAAGGCCCGCCTTTGAGGCGGGCCGTTGCTGTTTTAGGGGGCTTCGATGTCGCGTTCGAACCGTATCGATCACATCCGCCTGACCTCGCATCCCGCGCCGGGCGGCAAGCATCCGTTTCCGCTCAGCTGGGGCGCGCGCACGGCGCGCGACCGTGGGCCCATCATCGGCACCGTCTCCCGACCGCATGATCGCAACGTGATCGGCACCCATGGCGGGTCTTACTCGCTGTATCGCGCGCTCGCCGTGTCATCGGGCGCGCTGGATCCGTTGCGGCGGCCGGATCTCACCAACACGCATCCTGCGGCCACGGTGGGGCCGTTCGATCAGTGGTTCGATCCTCAGAAAATCGTCTCGCTGGATCCGTGGGGCCATCTCGTGGCCGAGACTTACGGGACGGAGATTGCGCAGGGTGTCGATATCCGCCCGAGCATCGCCATCACCAAAGCGCGGCTCGATCTGCCGGAATTGCAAGCGGCGCTCGCGGCCGGTCGGCTGCGGCACGACGGCGACGTGGTGCATGCCAATGGCAGCGTGTCGGTGACGAAAATCGCGATCGATCCGGTCTGGCATCTGCCCGGCCTCGCGCAACGCTTCGGCACGTCCGAGACCAATCTGCGCCGCCAGTTGTTCGAGCAGACCGCCGGCATGTTTCCCGAACTGGTGACGCGGCCGGACATGCAGGTGTTCCTGCCGCCGATCGGCGGTGCGACGGTGTATCTGTTCGGCGATGTCGGCCGGCTGCCGGATCATGCGACCAGGATCACGTGTCGCGTGCATGACGAATGCAATGGCTCCGACGTGTTCGGCTCCGACATCTGCACCTGCCGTCCTTATCTCATTCACGGCATCGAGGAATGCGCGCAAGCTGCCCAGAATGGCGGGTTGGGCGTCGTGATCTACAACCGCAAGGAGGGCCGCGCGCTCGGCGAAGTCACCAAATTCCTGGTCTACAATGCGCGCAAGCGACAGCAGGGCGGCGATGCCGCCGCGCAATATTTCGAACGCACCGAATGCGTCGCCGGCGTGCAGGACGCACGCTTCCAGCAATTGATGCCGGACGTGGTGCACTGGCTCGGCCTCACGCGCATCGACCGCTTCATTTCCATGAGCGACATGAAACATGACGCGCTGACCAGCCAGGGCGTCGAGATCGTCGAGCGTGTATCGATCCCCGACGACATGATCCCCGCCGATGCCCATGTGGAGATCGCGGCGAAAAAGGCCGCCGGCTATTTCACGCCGGAACCGGTGACGGAGCAGGATCTGGACGACACCGTCGGCCGCACGCTCGAGAAATACTGAGCGCGCATGATGAGTGTCGCGCCGACCGAGACCTCCGCCGCTTTATCACTGCTCTCCGCAGCGGCGGTCCGCAGCCGTGCTCACCGGATGCTGGAGCTCGCACGCGACGATGCGCTTGCGCATTTCCGTCTCGACTGGACGCGGATGGACGCGATCGTCGATCTCGTATTGGAGACCACGCGCAAGGCCTATCCGTCGCTGGAGATTCCGTTTCACTCGCGCTGGCGACACTTCACCTTGCAGGGCCGAGATCGCTGGGGGCCGCTGGCGACATCGACGATGTGGCCGGATGCGGCGGCGCGTGGCCGGGCTGAATGCGATCTCGCCATCACCAGCGTGCTGCTCGATGCCGGCGCTGGCGCGGCATGGCGTTACACCGATCCTGCCACGGGCATCGTCAGCGCGCGCTCCGAAGGGCTCGGGCTCGCCAGCCTCGCGCTGTTCGTGGATGGCGCATTCTCCGCCGATCCCGCGCAACCCCTGCGCGCCGATGCGGCGCGGCTGGCCGCGCTCGCCACATCGGATCTCGCGCGTGGCTTCCAGGTGACGCCGGCCAATCCGCTGCTCGGGCTCGAAGGCCGCACCAACCTGCTGCGCCGTCTGGCCAGGCAGGTGGCCAGCCGGCCTGATGTGTTCGGCCGGGCCGATGCGCCGCGGCCGGGTGGATTGTTCGATCATCTCGTCGCGCAGGCCGAAGACAATCGATTGTCGGCGACCACCATCCTGCGCGAGGTGTTGCACCAGCTCGGCCCGATCTGGCCGTCGCGCCTCAGCCTCGGCGGCATCGCGCTCGGCGATTGCTGGCAGCATCCGGCGCTGACCACCGACGACGCCACCAGCGGCCTCGTGCCGCTGCACAAGCTGTCGCAGTGGCTGGCTTATTCGCTGATCGAGCCGCTGCAGACAGCGGGCATCGACGTCACCGATATCGATGGGCTCACCGGGCTTGCGGAATACCGCAATGGCGGGCTGTTCGTGGACGGCGGTGTGCTCATCTATCGCGAGCCGTCGGATGCATGGCGCGAGCATGCCGTGGAGTCGGCGCTGGTGGTGGAGTGGCGCGCGTTGACGGTGGCGCTGCTCGATCACGTCGCCAGCGGTGTGCGCCAGCGATTGCAACGCGACGCGACAGCGCTGCCGCTGGCGAAAGTGCTCGAAGGCGGCACCTGGGCGGCCGGTCGCGTATTGGCGCGCGCGCGACGCGCGGATGCATCGCCGCCGGTGAAGGTGATCAGTGACGGTACGGTTTTCTAGCAAGTCGAGGATATCCATGGACGGCGTGACCATCGTTTCCCACCCGCTGGTGCAGCACAAGCTCACTTTGATCCGCGACAAGCACCGCTCGACCAAGGCATTCCGCGAACTGCTCAACGAGATCGGCATGCTGCTGTGTTACGAGGTGACGCGTGATTTGCCGCTGACCGACATCGAGATCGAGACGCCGTTGATGACGATGACCGGCAAGGAGATTGCCGGCAAGAAACTCGTTTTCGCGCCGATCCTGCGCGCGGGTCTGTCTTTCGTCGAAGGCATGGTCGATCTCGTGCCCTCGGCGCGGATCGCGCATATCGGGCTCTACCGCGATCCGGAGACGTTCACCGCGGTGGAGTATTTCTTCAAGGCGCCGGCCAATCTCGAAGAGCGCATGGTGATCGTGATCGATCCGATGCTGGCGACGGCCAACACCGCGGTGGCGGCCATCGACCGGATCAAGGAGCGCGGCGCCACCGACATCCGTTTCGTCTGCCTGCTGGCCGCCCCGGAAGGCATCGAGCGGCTGCGCGGCTATCATCCGGATGTGCCGATCTGGACCGCGGCGATCGACGATCGTCTCAATGACGACGCCTATATCGAGCCTGGTCTCGGCGACGCCGGGGACCGCGCCTACGGGACCAAGTAAACATCGCAACGCATATCTGTCGTGCAGTGAATACGGTATCGACCCACGCAGATTGACCGGATTTGTGCGTCGAGGCTGAATTCGAGGCAGGGTTTGCCTGTTAAAGCGCATTGACCTCGTTCGCTGCTGCCTTCCAAATGCACAGCGCTTCGGGAAGACGATATGACTCTGAGTTTCGACTTTGCGGCCTGCAGCGGGCCGCAACGTTACAAATTGCTGACAGGCCTGGTGGTGCCGCGTCCGATCGCGTTGATCACAACGCTATCCGCCACCGGCATCGTCAATGCCGCGCCGTTTTCGTTCTTCAACGTGTTCTCCGAAAATCCGCCGCTGGTGGTGGTCGGTTTGCAGGCGAAGCCCGACGGCGCCAGGAAAGACACCACGCGCAATGTGCGGGCGACCGGGCACTTCGTCGTCCATATGGTCGATGAAGCCTTCGGCACCGCCATGGCGCACTGCGCGATCAAATTTCCGGCGGATATCGGCGAGCCCGATGCGTTGAACCTCGCCTTGGCCGATGGCGTTCACGGGCCGGTGCCGTATCTGTCCGGTGCGCCCGTGGCGCTCGAATGTCGCCAGGTGACGATGATGAATTTCGGCGCCGAGCGGGACCTGCTGGTCGGCGAAATTCTCGGCCTGCATGTGCGCGACGGCGTGGTCGATCCGGACACGTTGCGGACCAATTACGAGGCCTATTGGCCGATCGGTCGCATCGGCGGCAATGTCTATGTGCGGATGGGCGACCGGTTCGAATTGAATGTGCCGAGCCTGGAGGCATGGCAGAGTGCGCGTGGCTAGACGATGCCCCATGCGCCACCATCATCTTGAAGGTCATCACGGAGAAACAGCGCGATGCGCGTGATCAATGTCGCCGCCGCCCAGTTGGGGCCGATCCAGCGAGCCGAGGGGCGCGATGTCGTCGTCAAGCGCATGCTGGCGCTGATGGACGAGGCGAAGGGAAAAGGCGCCGACCTCATCGTCTATCCCGAACTGGCGCTGACGACGTTCTTTCCGCGCTGGTATGTCGAGGATCAGGCCGAGGTCGATCTGTGGTTCGAACGCGACATGCCCAATGATGCGGTTCAGCCGCTGTTCGCGCGTGCGGCCGAGTATCGGATGGCGATGAATTTCGGCTATGCGGAGCTGACGCCGGATGGTCATCACTTCAACACCAGCATTCTCACGGATCGCGCCGGCAACATCGTCGGCAAATATCGCAAGGTCCATCTGCCCGGCCATTCCGAATTCGATCCGGAGCGCGATTTCCAGCATCTCGAGAAACGCTATTTCGAGCCCGGCGATCTCGGCTTTCCGGTGTGGCGCACGCTGGATGGCATTTTCGGCATGGCGGTCTGCAACGATCGGCGCTGGCCGGAGACCTATCGCGTGATGGCGCTGCAGGGCGTCGAGATGGTGCTGATCGGGTACAACACGCCGTCCTTCAACTCGCAGAAGGGCAGCGAGGGGCCGGAGAAGCGACTGTTCCACAACCGTCTCGCCGTGCAGGCGGGCGCCTATCAGAATTCATGCTGGGTGGTATCGGTGGCCAAGGCCGGCGACGAGGACGGCTTCCCGCTGATCGGCGGCAGCCTGATCGTCAATCCCGATGGTGAGGTCATGGTCGAGGCCAGGACCGACGGCGACGAATTGCTGGTTCATCCCTGCGACCTCGACGACACCGTGTTCGGAAAGAAGACGATCTTCGACTTCGCCCGGCATCGGCGCATCGAGCATTACGGTCGTATCACCAGCCAGACCGGCGTGATCCTGCCGCCGGAACTATAGCTTGGCCGGCATCACCCATGCAGCGGATCGTCAGCGCCTTGCAGCGCTCGTCGATCAGTGCGATGCGAACTGCACCGCGCCGAGCGCCATGGCGACGGCGGCCTGGGTGGGATCGATGACGGGAATGCCGAGCGCGTCTTCCAGCGGCTTGCGATGGCGCGCCATGCCGGCGCAGCCCATCACGATGGCGCCGGCGCCGTCGTCCTCCTTGAGCGCACGCCCGACGGCGATCATCTTCAGCAGCGTGCCTTCGCCCGATGCCGTCTCGGCGACCGTCATGTTGAGCGGGCGCTCGGCGGCGAGGCGATCCATCAATCCCATCTGCCGCAGGTATCGCACGTGACGACCGATCGAGCGCTGCGCGATGGCAATGACCCCAAAACGATCGGCGCGGGTCAGCGCGGTGAGCACGCCGCATTCGGCGATGCCGAACACCGGGCGCGTGGTCGCTTCGCGGCAGACATGCAGGCCGGGATCGCTGTAGCAGGCGATCACGAAGGCGGCCGCGGTGGTATCGCGCGCGACGCGTTGCTGCAGCGGCATCGCCACGCGCTCGACATCGGCCTGGCTCTCGACGCCGAATGGTCCGTCATCCAGCGTCTCGCAGATGATCTCTGGGCCGGTCGGGAAGTCGAGTGGCTTCAGCGCCTCGGCGAGTCCCGCGGTGACGATACGGTTGGAGTTCGGATTGATGACGAGAATGCGTGGGCGGGACATGGCAGGTCGTCCTGTATTGACGGATGCGATAAAGGAGCAAAAATTATGCCGTGGGTGAAGACGATGATGTCACGCATCCCGCGCGCAGGCACGCGGCAAGATTCATGTCGTTCACCTGTGCTCAGCATCGACAGCCACGGAGACCGATCAGGTGCTCGAGGATTATCATGCGCTGGCCCGCAAGGGCGCGGTGATCGACTATGCCTTTCACATGATCATCGCCGATCCGACCAGGGAGACGCTGGAGCGCGATCTGCCGGCATTGATCAAACAGGGGCATGGCTCGATCAAGATCTTCATGACCTATGACCGATTGAAGATCGACGACGAGCAACTGCTCGATATTCTGATGGCGGCGCGCGACGGCGGCGCGATGTTCTGCGCCCATGCGGAAAATCACGGCATCATCTCCTGGATGGTGAAGCGGCTGCTGGCGCGCGGCTATACCGATCCGAAGTTTCACGCCACCAGCCATGCGCGTTTCTCCGAGGCCGAGGCGATCAACCGGTTGATCGGGCTGGCGGCGCTGGTCGATCAGCCGATCATGATCTTCCATGTCTCGACCGCCGAGGGCGCGAAGGTGATCCGGCAGGCGCGGGGCGAGGGGCTCAAGGTGTTCGCCGAAACCTGCCCGCAATATCTGTTCATGACGGCGCAGGATCTCGACAAGCCCGGCGTCGAGGGCGCGAAATGGATGTGCAGCCCGCCGCAGCGCACGACCGCCGATCAGGACGCGCTGTGGCACGCCTTGTCGCTCGGCGATCTGCAGACGATCTCGTCCGACCACGCGCCGTATCGTTTCGACGACACCGGCAAGCTGCGCGCCGGGCCCAATCCCAATTTCAAGCAGATCGCGAATGGTCTGCCGGGTCTCGAACTGCGGCTGCCATTGTTGTTCGATGCGATGGTGTCGAAGGGCAAGCTCGGCCTGGAGAAGTTCGTCGAACTCACGGCGACTGCGCCGGCGAAGATCTACAACCTGCATCCGCGCAAGGGATCGATCGCAGTCGGCGCCGATGCCGATATCGCGATCTGGGATCCGGAGCGCCGTGTCACCGTGAGCGACGACATGATGCACGACCTCACAGGCTATACGCCGTTTGCGGGACGCACCTTGCAAGGCTGGCCGGTCACCGTTCTGTCGCGCGGCCGCGTCGTCATCGAAGACGGCAAGCGATTGGCGGCACCGGGGTCCGGTCAGTTCCTGCCGCGGAGCGGTGGCGAGGCTGCGAAGCCGACGGGACGGCTGGTCGCGGATATGAATCCCGAACTGAATTTCGGCGCCAAACTGCTCTGAGCGCATCGACCATCACAGAAGGAGATCGTCGATGTCGTTGCACGATGCCGGTTGCAGAGGATCATCCCCATGCATGTCCTGATCTTCGGCGGCACGGGATTTGTCGGCCTGAATATCGCGGAGAGATTGCTCGACGGCGGGCATAACGTGACCTTGTTCGATCGCGCGCCGTTGCCGGCAGCGGCGCAGCGTGCCTTCGCCTCGCATGGGGAACGATTGCAGGTGGTCGAAGCGGATGTCACCGATCGTGCAGCGGTGGCCGCCGTCGTCGGCACCCGGGTGGATGCGCTGTTGCTCGGCGCGGCGATCACCGCAGGCGCGGCGCGTGATGCCGCCGATCCCGGCAGCATCCTACAGGTCAATCTGGCAGCGCAGGTGCCGATCCTGGAATCGGCGCGGGATGCCGGCGTGAAGCGCATCATCAATCTGTCCTCCGCTGCAGCCTATGGCGCCAGCGGGCAGCGATTTGCCGTGCTGGACGAAGACACGCCGTGCGATCCGGTCGCACTCTATCCCATCACCAAATTCGCATCCGAACGGGTCGCGGCACGGCTCGCCGATCTCTGGCAGATGGATATCATCAGCGTGCGCCTGTCCGGTGTGTTCGGACCGTGGGAACGCGCCGGCGGTGTGCGCGATACGCCGTCGCCGCAGGCGTTGATCATGGCGTGCTGTGCCGAACGGCGTCCAGCGCTGCTAAGCGACCCCGGCGAGAAGGACTGGGTCTATGCGCCCGATGTGGCCGCCGCCGTGCAGCTGCTGCTGGAAGCGGAGCGGCCGCGTCACGGGCTTTATAATATTTCGAGCGGCATGAACTACACCGCGGAAGCCTGGGGCGCCGCCTTCGCCGCTTCGAATCCAGGCTTCACATGCCGGCTCGCGGCGACTGGCGAAACGCCGACGGTCACCGTTCTGTCGCGCGGCCGCGTCGTCATCGAAGACGGCAAGCGATTGGCGGCACCGGGGTCCGGTCAGTTCCTGCCGCGGAGCGGTGGCGAGG
>SDZE01000392.1 GCA_004173095.1 Bradyrhizobiaceae bacterium | reverse complement strand
AGGACGGCGTGTTGAAACAGGCCGCCATTCCCGACACGTCGGAGCTGTAACGCATGGATTTCGCCATCGACGCCAACCAGGAATCCATCCGCGATACGATCGAGAAGATTTGCGCGCGGTTCGATGACGCCTATTGGCTGAAAAAGGACAAAGAAGGCGGCTTCCCGATCGAGTTCCACAAGGCGATTGCGGATGCCGGCTATCTCGGCATCTGCATCCCCGAGGAATATGGCGGCTCCGGATTGGGCATCACCGACGCGGCGATCATGATGCGCGCGATTTCGGAATCCGGCGCCGGCATGTCGGGCGCCTCGGCCGTGCATATGAATGTGTTCGGGCTCAATCCGGTTGTTGTGTTCGGCACGCCGGAGCAATGCGCGCGGATGCTGCCGCCGATCGTCGCCGGCACCGAAAAATCCTGCTTCGCCGTGACTGAGCCGAATACCGGCCTCAACACCACGCAGCTGAAGACCCGCGCGGTGCGCAAGGGCGATCGCTATGTGGTCAACGGCCAAAAGGTGTGGATCTCCACCGCGCAAGTCGCCGAAAAAATCCTGTTGCTGGCGCGCACCACGCCGCTTGATGAGGTGAAGAGCCCGACCCACGGCCTCAGCCTGTTTTATACGGACTTCGATCGCTCCAGGATCACCGTGCACGAGATCGAGAAGCTCGGCCGCAAATGCGTCGATTCCAACGAGCTGTTCTTTGCCGATTTCGAAATCCCGGTGGAGGATCGCATCGGCGAGGAGGGGCGCGGCTTCGAATACATCCTGCACGGCATGAATCCGGAACGCATCCTGATCGCGGCGGAAGCCGTCGGGCTCGGCAAGGTGGCGCTGAAGCGCGCGGCCGCTTACGCGAAAGAGCGCAACGTGTTCAATCGCCCGATCGGCCAGAACCAGGCGATCCAACATCCGCTGGCGAAGAACTGGATGGAGCTGGAGGCAGCATGGCTGATGGTGCTGTCGGCCGGCTGGCAATACGACAATGGCAAGCCATGTGGTCCTGCCGCGAATGCCGCGAAGTATCTCGCCGGCGAGGCCGGCTATCACGCCTGCGAGCAGGCGGTCATGACCCATGGCGGCTTCGGCTACGCCAAGGAATATCACGTCGAGCGTTATCTGCGGGAGTCGCTGATCCCGCGTATCGCCCCCGTGAGCCGCGAGCTGATCCTCAGCTTCATCGCCGAGAAGGCGTTGGGGCTTCCAAAATCGTATTAAGCGGAGGGAAGCCGACATGAGCTACATCACCGGCGTCGGTCTTCTTCCTTACGGCAAGCATGAAGGCTCATCGACCATCGACCTGATGTCCCGCGCCGCCGAGCTTGCGCTCGCTGACGCCGGGCTCACGCGCGCGGATATCGACGGCTTCCTGTGCGGCTACTCCACCACAATGCCGCATATCATGCTGGCGACGGTGTTCGCCGAGCATTTCGGCATCACGCCGTCCTATGCCCACGCCATCCAGGTCGGCGGCGCCACCGGCATGGCGATGGCGATGCTGGCGCATCAGCTGGTCGAGGGCGGCGTTGCGAAAAACGTGCTGGTGGTCGGTGGCGAAAACCGTCTCACTGGCCAGAGCCGTGACGCGTCGATCCAGGCCTTGGCCCAGGTTGGGCATCCCGTCTATGAAGTGCCGCTCGGCCCGACCATCCCCGCCTATTACGGCCTGGTCGCCAATCGCTACATGCACGAATACGGCGTCACCCAGGAAGACCTCGCCGAATTTGCCGTGCTGATGCGCCAGCATGCCATGACGCATCCCGGCGCGCAGTTTCACGAGCCGATCACGGTTGCCGACGTGATGGCGTCGAAGACTATCGCCACGCCGCTGAAGCTGCT
>SDZE01000533.1 GCA_004173095.1 Bradyrhizobiaceae bacterium | reverse complement strand
CGTTTCACTACGTCTCGCCGAATTCTGATCTGCTCGGCTGGATTCTGGAGCGCGCCACCGGTATGCGCTTTGCCGACCTGATGAGCGAGCATCTGTGGCAGCCGCTCGGTGCGCAGCGCTCCGCTTATGTCACCGTCGATCGGTTCGGCGCGCCGCGCTGCGCCGGCGGCATCTGCATGACTGTGATGGACGTCGCCCGCATCGGGCAGTTGATGCTGCAACGGGGACAGCGCAACGGCGTGCCGATCATTTCCGCCGCATGGATCGACGACATCTTCGGTAATGGCGATCCCGTCGCCTGGGCCAATGGCGATCTGGTGCCCTATTTCGGCAACCGATCGATGCACTATCGCAACAAATGGTATGTCGACCGGGACCGCCGCACCGCCATGGGGCTCGGCATTCACGGCCAGCACGTGTTCGTCGATCGCGCGCAGGACCTGGTGATCGCCAAGATGTCGTCGCAAGCCTCGCCGCTGGACGCCGATCTGACGGAATTGACGTTGCGCTTTGCGGAAGCCGTCAGCGATCATCTCGGCCGAACCCGATAGCGGCGCAGCGCCGTCACTTCAGATGAACGTGCCCCAGCGCCGCTTCGATGCTGCGGGCCGCCGCCATCACATGCGTGGCATAGTCCTTGAGCTGCTTGCGCTTGACGCGGATGTCGGGGCCGGACATGCCGATGGCGCCGACGAGTTCGCCGGAGCGGCCGACAATGGCGCAGGCGCAGGCGGCGATGCCCTCGCGCCACTCGCCATGCAGCACCGACGAATAGCCCTGGGCGCGGGCGGCATGAATATCCTCGCGCAGCGCTTCGATGGTGGTCCGTGTCGTATCGGTATAGCGCCGCAGATGTGGCCGGAAATTTTCCAGATAGTCATCCGGCAGCCGCGCCAGCATGGCCTTCCCGGTCGCCATGGTGAAGGCCGGCGCGCGCATGCCGACGCTGGTATGGGCACGGATGTGATGGGCGCTTTCGATCTTGTCGACATAGACGACATCGGTGCCTTCGAGCACCGACAGATGAACCGTCTCGCCGGTCACCTCGGCCAGTGTCGTCATCGCCGGCCGCGCGATGCGGATCAAATCCATCCGCTGGATGACGTGATTGCCGAGCACCCACAATTTGGTGGTCAGCTCATAGGTGCTGTGCGGCGGAATCTGGCGCACATAGCCCTGGGATTGCAACGTCGCCAGCAGCCGATGGACGTTGCTCTTGGTCAGCTTCAATTCGTTCGCAAGGTCGGTAATTCCACGCGGCTGCTCACTCGTCGCCAGGGCTTCGAGAAGTCGCAGTCCCTTGATAAACGCCTTGTCCATCTGTCCGGCCGGTACCGATCGCCCCTGTCGATATGAACCGGCGGCCGCAGCCGCCGATTCCAACTGTGCTGCGGCTTGTCTTACTGGGCAAGCATCGCGTTCAACTTTTCCTGCGCATATTCCTCGTTGGTGGAATTGCCGGCCGGTGACGGAGCGCCCCAGAAATCCGGGCTCCATTCGATCGCCTTCGCGACGTTCTCCGGATTGTTGGCCCAATAGCGCGCGACGGCCTTGTCGGTCGCCGCATCGAACACGACCTTCGACGGCAAAGCGACGGGGAATGTCGACGTCAGTTGCGCGGCCCGCTTGGGATCGAGACGCCAGGACAACAGCTTCAGCGCATTGTCATAGTTCGGCGCGCCCTTCGGGATCGAGAAGAAGTCGTAATAGACGAAGCCCTGATTGAAGGTGAGTTCAATCGGTGCGCCTTCCAGCGCCAGCTTGCTCATCGAACCGGTATAAGCCTGGCACATGTCGGCTTCGCCATCGAGCAGTAGCTGAGGCGGCTGCGCGGACGTGGTCCACCATTTGACGATGTGCGGCTTGATCTCCTTGAGCTTCTTCAGCGCGCGCTCCATGTCGATCGGATACAGCTTGTCCTTCGGCACGCCATCGGCCATCAGCGCCGCCTCGAAGGTGAAGCGCGGCCAGGCGGGCATGCAGCGACGACCTGGAAACTTCTTCACATCCCAGAAATCCGCCCAGTTCTGCGGGGCCTTGTCGCCCTTGAACTTGTCCTTGTTGTAGACGAGGCCGACGCCGATCACCTGCAGCGCAACACCCTTCTTGCGCTTCAGATTGTCCGGCATCGCCGCCAGCGTCTGCTGCGCCGGTGCCGACAGCTTGGTGTAGTCGATATCGGCCAGGCAGCAGTCGCCGAGCAGCTTGGTCTCCTGATCGAAGATGAAGGTCAGATCCCACTGCGCCTTGCCGGCTTCGGCCTGCGCCTTGATGCGCGGGCCGCTGCGGGCCTCCTGCACGGTGACGACCTTGACGCCGGTTTCCTTTTCGAACGGATCATACATCACCTTGCGCAGCGCATCGCCGTAGCCGCCGCCCGGATCCTGCATGATGACCACATTGCTCTGCGCAACGGCCATACCCGAGCCCATCGCGATGAACGCTGCCGAAGCCAAGGCCGGCAACCTGAAGCGTGTCATTCCCAGCATCATTCGTCTCCTCCGATTTGATCGTACGGTCATCATGTCGCTTTTTGCGACGTTGCGAGCACCGGTCGCGCGAGGAACAATCCTCCCACCACCAGCAGCACTTCGAGCGTGGAGACGACGGCCAGCACCGGATTGAGCCGGTAATTGACGTCGCCCCACAGCATTAAGGGGAGCGTCTTCAACTGCGCGCTCGACAGGAACAGCGTCAGCACGAGTTCGTCGAACGAATGCAGGAAGGCGAAGAAGCTTGCGGCCGCCAGACCCGGCGCAATGGCTGGCAGCGTGACCAGCCGCAGCACCGTGAGCGACGACGCGCCGTGAACCGAGGCGGCCTGCTCGAGCCGCTTATCGACGCCTTGCAGTGCAGCGGACAGGATCACCACCACGATCGGCAAGCCACCGATGGCGTGGGCCGCCGCGAGACCGAACACCGACCCGACCAGATCGAACTTCAGGAACAGCGTATAGAGCGACAGGCCGAGCACCACGGGCGGCACGATGATCGGGCTGACCAGCAGCAGCATGATCGCGGACTTGCCGCGCACATCGCCGCGCACGATGCCGAGTGCGGCGCAGGTGCCGAGGCCGACCGCCATGAGCGCCGAGATGGTGGCGATCCAGGCAGACGTCCAGAACGCCCGCATCCAGTTGCTGTCGGAGAAGAACTGCTCGTACCAGCGCAGCGAAAAGCCGGGCGGCGGAAAGGTGAGATAGCTGGCGCTGCTGAACGAGATGATCATCACCACGATGATCGGCAGGATCAGGACCGCCACCACCAGCCCGCCCATCAGCCGCACCGTCCAGGTGCCGCAACTGGCCGGCAGCATGCCGAACAGCCGCAACAGCGGCCAGCCGATGATGTCGGCGAATTGTGCACCGATGCTGCGACGTGGCGCGGCGGACGTCGCTGTCGGCGCCGCCTGGATCGGAGTCGACTCAGTGAGCTTGCGGCCGCCCCAGATGAATTCGAGGCCGAGAAAACGTCCTGCGATGGCGACCACCGCCAGCGTGATCAAGAGCAGCACGACACCGAGCGCCTGCAGGAAGCCCTCGGACGTCACCGAATCCGCCTGCTGGGTGATGTGCATGGCGAACATCTGGTCGCCGGGGCCGCCGAGCAGAGTCGGGGTGATGAAGAAGCCGATCGCAGCGACAAATACCAGCAGGAAGCCGGCGCCGATGCCGGGCAGCGTCAACGGCAGCAGCACCCGCCAGAACACGGCAATCGGCCCCGCCCCCGAGGCCAGCGCCGCGCGCGTCAGGCCGGGATCGAGCCGCGACACGCTCGAATAGATCGTCAGCACCATCAGCGGCAGCAGCACTGCCGTCATGCCGAGCAGCACGGTGCCACGATGAAACAGCAGCTGCACCGGCTCGTCGAGCACGCCGATCGCCACCAGGAATTTGTTGACCGGTCCGTTGCGGCCGAGCAGCACCATCCAGGCATAGGTGCGGATCAGGATTGCGATGAAATAGGGCAGCACGATCGCGGTGGCGATCAGCGCACGCGTGATGCCGCGGGTCCGATGGATCAACAGCGCGGTCGGGTAACCGAACAACAGGCACAGGAACGCCACCATGACCGAGATCTGCATGGTCCGGACCAGCGACTGCCAATAGAGCGGCACCGAGAACACGCGCTCGAAATAAGTCAGCCAGCTTGGCCCGCTGATGCTGATGCGAATGAGGTCGATCAGCGGCAGCAGATAGATGAAGGACAGGAAGCCGACCGCCGGCAGCAGCAGCAGCGCCGGGTTCTTGAGACGCATGGCAAGGCTGGCGCGCGCCTGAGGCTGCGGCGCGTCGGACAGTGACATCGTCGTCATGTCAGCACCCAGCAGTCGTCGGATCCCCAGCTCACATGCAGCCGGTCACCGATAGCGGGCAACGGCCGTCGGGCGGTGTCGGTGCAGCGGATCAGCAGCGTGTCGCCGCCCTCCATCTGCGCCTCGATGCGCAGGATCTCACCGAGGAAGATCGCCGATGTCACCGTCACCGGTGCCGAATTGGACGTCGGCTCATTGGAAATCGCCACGCGCTCCGGTCGCACCAGCACGGTGACGCGGCCGACATCGATGGCATCCCGGCTTTCGGCGTCGAACACGTAGCCGACGCGGTTCTTCAGCGTCACGGTGGTGCCGCGCTTCTGCATGATCTCGGCTTCGATCAGATTGCTCTCGCCGACGAACGACGCCACGAAACGGTTCGAAGGATGGCGATAGATCTCGAGCGGGCGGCCGATCTGCACGATCTTGCCGGCATCCAGCACGGCGATGCGGTCGCTCATGGTCAGCGCCTCGCCCTGATCGTGGGTGACGAACAGGATCGTGCTGCCGATGGTCTGATGCAGATCGCGGATTTCGATTTGGATCGACTCACGCAGACGACGATCGAGCGCGCTGAGCGGCTCGTCCATCAGCACAACTTTGGGCCGCATCACGATGGCGCGCGCAATGGCCACGCGTTGCTGCTGGCCGCCCGACATTTCCGAAGGGGATTTGTTGGCATGAACCGACAGTCGCATGATCTCTAGCGTCTCGGCGACGCGCCGCTCGGTCGTGGCACGATCGACGCCGGCCATGCGCAGCGGGAACGCGACATTCTGCGTCACCGTCATGTTGGGAAACAGGGCGTAGCTCTGGAACACCATGCCGAAGCCACGCTTGTGCGTGGGCACGTTGTGGACCGGCTTGCCATCGACGAGAATCTCGCCGCCGTCGAGGCTCTGAAAGCCGGCTAGCAGGTTCAGCAACGTGGTCTTGCCGCTGCCGGAGGGGCCGAGCAGCGTGATGAACTCGCCCGGCTCGATGTCGAGATTGATGTGATCGACTGCATGGAACTGGCCGTAGCGCTTCTCGGCGTCGCGCACCGTGATGCTCGAACCGATAACCTGCCCGGAACGCGCGCCGCGTGCCTGCGATGCGGATGCTCCCGCAGCGGCGGAAATCCCCGCGCGCAGAGCCGATGGCTCAGCCATCTCAACCTCCCTGATCGTTCTACATTATGAAACCTTATTCCAATTATTGTTGGCTGAGCCAGAAGACTTGTCAAGAGAACGGCTGGCGCGACGATTCCCGTCACAGAGCCGAAATCTTCCACGTGAGCGGAAATGCCGCGTGCAAAGCGCTTTTGTGATCCGGTGGATTGACAGACGCCCATTTCCGCGACTATTTTTATTTAGAACCACGTTCCACAATATAGAACAATAAAATGAGGAATCGGATCAGGATGAGCGACCTTCGCGCGCTGGCGACTTACATCGAACCGGGAATCCGGCTCGCTTTGCCGGTCGATTATGCCGGTGTTTCGATGGCCATGACCGCCCCGATCATCGCCCGCAACGCCCGCGATCTGGATCTCGTCTGTGTACCGACCGGAGGACTGCAGGTCGATCAGCTGATCGGCGCCGGCCTGGTGCGGTCGGTCGAGACTAGCGCCGTCTCGCTGGGCGAGGCCGGCGGCGCGCCGCGGTTCAACGCCGCCGTCAGGGACGGCAGCATCGCCCTCAAGGATGCCACCTGCCCCGCCATCCACGCCGGCCTGCTGGCTGCACAGAAGGGCAGCCCGTTCATGCCGATGCGCGGCCTGATCGGCAGCGATCTGTTGCGCCACCGCAGCGACTGGCGCGTCATCGACAATCCCATGGCCGACGGCGGCGATCCGATCGTGCTGATTCCCGCCATCAAGCCCGATGTCACACTATTCCACGCACCGATGGCCGACCGTTTCGGCAATGTATGGATCGGCCGACGCCGCGAGCTCGCCGCGATGGCTTATGCCTCGGCCGTCACGCTGGTCACCGTCGAACGCATTGTGGACGAGAACCTGCTCGCCGATGAAATGAGCGCGGCCGGCGTGTTGCCGGCGCTGTATGTCACCGAAGTCGCCCTGGCGCCGAAGGGCGCGTGGCCTTACGGCCTGTGGGGCGAGTATCCGACCGACACCACCGAGATCCTGCGCTATGCCCGCGCCGCGCGCAGCGCCGAGGGCTTTGCCGACTACATGGCCGATGCAAAACCGCAGATGGAGCCGGCATGATGAGCAACGTTCATCCGCGCGAGATCCTGATCTGCACCATCGCCAAACTGCTGGATGGCGTGCGCCATGTCGCAGTCGGTGCGTCGTCGCCGATACCTGCGGCCGGCGCCATGCTGCTGCGCGCTTTGAAGCAACAGGCTGGCGAGAAAGGCCCGCGCATCTCGATCCTTGGATCGGTGGAGCATAATTTTTTCACCAACGGCTCGGCGGAGCTGTTCGACTGCGCCGGCCAGGGCCGTATCGATGCGTTCTTTCTCGGCGGCGGACAGATCGACGGCCATGCCAACATCAATTTGGTGGGCACCGGCGACTATCCGCAGACGCCGGTGCGCTGGCCCGGCTCGTTCGGATCGGCCTATCTCTATTACGTGGTGCCACGCGTGATCCTGTTTCGCGAGGAACACACGCCGCGCGCGCTGGTGGAGAAAGTGGATTTCATCAGCACGCCCGGCGTCAGCGATGCCGGCGTCCACCGCAGCGGCGGCCCGATCGCGCTGTTGACTGGCAAGGCGCTGTTTGGTTTCGACAAGACAAAGCCAGGCTTCACGCTGAAAAGCATTCATCCCGGCCACGACCTTGCGGAGATCAAGAACGCCACCGGGTTCCGGTTTGACCATGACGAGCAACCGATCCAGACGATGGCGCCCGATTTGCAGACGCTGGCCTTGCTGCGCGGGCGGGTCTACGACGAGGTTGCAGAAACCTATCCGGACTTCGCCGCCCAGATGCGGCGCGACATCGAACACACGCTGTCCCATGCATCCTGACGGGCCGGTCAACACAAGCGAGCAAGGTATGGGAGCCGGTGCGTGAGTGAGATCAAACGGATCCCGCATTGCAGCCACTGGGGCGCCTATACGCTGCTCGTGCAGGACGACCGCATCGTGGGCGTCGAGCCGTTCGCGCATGATCCGGCGCCGTCGCCGATCATTCATTCGGTGCCGGAATGGGCCAATCCGAAGCGTCGCACGCTGCGGCCGATGGTGCGCCAGGGCTGGCTCGAGAAGCGTGAACACAGCGACCGGCGCAAGCGCGGCGCGGAGAAATTCGTACCGGTCAGCTGGGACGAGGCGACGACGCTGGTGGCCGACGAGATCCGCCGCGTATCGACGACCTATGGCAACGCGTCGATCTTCGCCGGCTCTTATGGCTGGACCAATTCGGGCCGTCTGCATCACGCGTCGTCGCTGCTGAAGCGCATGCTCAATCTCGTCGGCGGCTTCACCCGCCACGTCGATACCTATTCGATTGCGGCCGGACCGGTGATCCTGCGCCATACGCTGGGCAGTTCGGACGCCTGCGACGGTCAGGCCAACACGCTCGACAGCATCGCGGACCATACCGAGACGCTGGTGGTGTTCGGCGCGCTGTCGCCCCGCACGGCGCAGACCGAAGCCGGCGGCATCGGCACGCATCGGCTCGAATCCTATCTCAAGAAGATGGCGGATCGCGGCATCCGCATCGTTCACGTCTCGCCGCTGAAGGACGATCTGCCCGATTGGGTCAATGCGCAGTGGTGGCCGATCCGGCCGAACACCGATACGGCGCTGATGCTCGGCCTCGCCGGCGAGATCGTGCATGCCGGCCGGCATGCCGGAGACTTCCTCGATCGCTGCACCAGCGGCGCCGATCAGTTACTGCACTATCTCGACGGCTCCTCCGACGGCATCCGCAAGGACGCGACGTGGGCTGCTGACATTTGTGGGCTTGAGGCCGAAGCCATTCGTCAACTGGCGCGGCGCCTCGTCGATACCCGCAGCATGCTCACGGTGAGCTGGAGCCTGCAGCGCGCGCATCATGGCGAGCAGCCATTCTGGGCCGCGCTTGGCCTGGCGTCGATCGTCGGCCAGATCGGACTGCCCGGGGGCGGCGTCGGCTACGGCTATGGATCGCTCGGCGGCGTCGGCTCACCGTTCAATCTCGGCAAGTCGCCGGCCATCTCGCATCTGTCTCGGCCGATCGACAGTTTCATTCCGGTGGCGCGCATCAGCGACATGCTGCTCAACCCCGGCGCCAGTTTTACTTATGAAGGCGAGACGCGGACCTATCCGGACACGCGGCTGGTGTATTGGGCCGGCGGCAATCCCTATCACCACCATCAGGATCTCAACCGG
>SDZE01000053.1 GCA_004173095.1 Bradyrhizobiaceae bacterium | reverse complement strand
GTTTGCGGCAAGCCCGGGCCTGCACGGCGTCGAGCATCCGATCTACGATATCTGGCTGACCGACTGTAAGCTGCCCGAGGTGGTGGCCCAGCAGGAGACGCGTCCGGCGCCAAACGTGGCCCAGAAGCGTCAGCCTCCCCGGCAGGCACCGCGTCCGCAGCCGCAACAACAACTGGCGCCGCCGCCGGGCTTCCCTGGGTTTCGGCAGTAAGCGCGTAGCTCGACGACTACTTGTCGCCGAGCACGTCGCCTATCAGCACCCACGATCGGCCGTCGAAGCGCGCCATCTGCATCTGACGGATGGCGATGACCGTGCTCTTGTCGGTATGCACGTCGATGCCCGGCAGCAGCATCGGCAGTTTGAGATGATCTAGCGAGGTCGCCTGCTGGATGATGCAATCTCGCGTGACCGCATCCTTGCAGCCCGCGATGACTTGCTCCATCACCTGCGCCACGGTGTAGCCCTGCACGTTAAACAGATCGCCGGTGGAGGCGTCCGGCTGGTACTTCCTCATCCAGGCGTGCCACTCCTGCATGCCGGGATCGTCCTTCCAGCGAGGATCGTTGGGGTCCTTAAGATAGAGCCCGGTGACGACACCGGTGGCGTTCTCAAGACCCGCAGGCTCCAGCACCGCGCCGAACGAGTTCGATACCGTGGGTAGGATGATCAACGGCTTCCAGCCCATGCTCGCGGCTTTCTTGATGGCTTGCGCCGCGAATTTCGGCGTCGCCTCGGCAAAGAACACGTCGGCACCAGAATCGCGCATCAGAACCATTTGCGAGTCGATGGTCGGATCGGTGGTGAGGTAGGTTGTCTGCGAGACCAACTGGCTCACATGGTCGCCGAGCCCTTCCTTGAAGCCCTTCAAATAATCTTTGCCGGCATCTTCGCTCGGAATGATGATGGCGATTTTGGCGTCCGGCTTTGTCTTCAGAATGTACTGCGCGTAGATGCGGCCTTCCTGCTCATAGGTCGGGTTGAAACCAACGGTCCACGGGAAGTGTTCGGGATCGTTCCAGCGCGTCGCGCCGGACGACACGAACAGCTGAGGAACTTTCTTGATATTAAGATACTTCTGCACGGCGATATTCGGCGCGGTACCGACCGAGGAAAACAACGCCATCACTTCGTCCTGCTCGACCAGGCGCCGCGTCTGCTCGACGGTCTTCGCCGGCGCGTAGCCATCGTCCAGCGTGATGAAATCGATTTTGCGGCCGTTGATGCCACCTTTGTCGTTGAGCATCTGGAAGTAGGCCGCCTCTGCGCGCGCGATGGTGCCGTAGGCCGAAGCGGGGCCGCTGTAGGGCGCAGTGTTGCCGATCTTGATACTGTTTTCTGCGGCCTGCGTTGTGGTCAAGGGCGCTAGGGTTGCAAGCAGAGTGATGGCGCAAAGTACGCGGCCGCGTCGCATGACGTTCTCCCAATTTGTTTTGTTATCGGGAGTGTGCGCGCAGATCGATCGCGGCAACAGCGGGGTCAGCGAATATCAGCCCCGCGGCGCCGGCGTTGCTGCATCGCGTCCGCTGATGATCGCCAGCGCATCCGCGCCCGTCATCTCCGCCGGCAATGCCTCGAAATCGGCGACATTGTCGAGCGCGGCATCCAGCAGGATCCGGTAACGCGCACGAGGCACCTCGATGGCGCCAAAGCTGCGCAGGTGGTCGGTCACATATTGCGTGTCGAGCAGGCCGTAACCGCCGGCGATCAGGCGCGCCACTAAATGCACGAGCGCAACCTTCGAGGCGTCGCGGGCGTGATGAAACATGCTCTCGCCGAAGAACGCGCGGCCGAGCGACACACCATACAGCCCGCCAACGAGATCGCCGTTCTCCCAAACCTCCACGCTATG
>SDZE01000326.1 GCA_004173095.1 Bradyrhizobiaceae bacterium | reverse complement strand
TACTTCGTCGCCAGCTTCGTCTCCGACGGCAAAACCTCCACCGTCGCGGTGCGGCCCGCAATCAATGTCGTGCCATCGGGCACCGCATCCAGCGCGATCCGCACCGGCACGCGCTGGGCCAGGCGCACCCAGCTGAATGTCGGCGTCACATTGGCGAGCAGATTGCTGCCCTGGCCGCGATCGCGATCCTCGATGCCGGCGGCGATGCTTTCGACGCGGCCGGTCAGATCCTTGCTGTCACCCATCAGGCGGATGCGGACGGGATCGCCGGGATGGATGCGCGCGAGTTTGGTTTCCTCGAAATAGCCATCGACGCGCAGGCTCGACGTATCAACCAGCGCCATGACGCCCTTGCCGGCGCTGACATAGGTGCCCGGCCTCAGATCCATGTTGGAGATCCGGCCCGACACCGGCGCACGGATTTCGCTGCGGTCGAGATTGAGCTGGGCGACGCCGCGATCGGCCACCGCCTGATCGTAGGACGCCTGCGCCAGCAATTGCGTAGCCACCACCTGCTCCTTCTTCTGCTGTGACACGGCGGCGGTGGTCAGATCGTTATAGCGCTTGAGATCAAGATCAGCCTGTTCCAGCGTCGCCTGGCGTCCGGCCACGACCGCATCCGCCTGCTGCAGCGCGAGCGCGAAACGCGCGCGGTCGATCCGCATCAACACGTCGCCGCGCTGAACAGCCTGATTGTCCTTGACCAGAATCTCCGTCGCAAATCCGGAGACATCGGGCGCCACGGTGACGATATCGGCGCGCACGCGGCCATCGCGGGTCCATGGCGCATCCATGTAATAGGCCCACAGATAGCGCCCGACGACGAGCGCGGCGACCACCGCCAATGCGGTGAGAGCAAAGCGGCGGATCAAAGTGGCAATGGTTTTCATGACAGCAATCCAGACGATAGACAGACGACGCCGCCGAGCAGGCAGACGTAAAGGGCGAGATCGAACAGCGCGCGATGCCAGACGAAGCGATAGACGCCGGCGCGTTCCAGCATCCGCCGCAGTACCGCGCCGATGGCATAGGTGATGACCAGCCACAACATCAGCGACGGCAGCAGTACGCCGAACAGATCGATCTGATATTTCATGCGGCAACACTCCCGAGGCTTGGGGCGATTTCGGGCCGATAGTCGGCGGCATCCGGGAACAGACCGCGGCGGATACCGACCAGACCGATCAGCGCGTCGGTGCGGCCACCGCCGGTCTCGTCGATGGCGGCGGCGATGGCCTGGTCGACCCGCTGCAGCAAAGCCTGCGGCATCGCCGATCCATCGTGTTTGCGGAAACACAGTGCCAGTTCGTCGAGCATCGCATCGATCGCATTCAGCGTTCGCGGCAGCAGATGACGTCGGGCACGACGCAGATCGACAATGTTGAGACCGACGCGGAGTTCGCGCAGATTGTCGATCTTCCGCAGTTCGGAGTCCTTCAATGCCAGCAAACGCGGCGCGAGCGTGCCGATCCGGTTGAGCATGACGCCGGCGAAGACCGCGCGGTCACGCTGGCCGCGACGCTCGGCGGCTTCCGCAATGGCAATCCAGCCGCGGCGCATCATCCGGCGCACACTCCATTCAGAGCCGACCGAGCGGATCAACCGGATGGAAATGACAGACATTTCCATGCCGACGAGAAAGGCAACGCTGGAATTGGCGAAGGATTCGAAGTTGGCGCTATAGGTTTCCTGCAACGCCATCATCGTCGCCGTATTGGCGGCGAGCAGCATGCCGATGAAGAAGGTTGCCGGCCGCGCGATCAGATAGCCATAGACCAGAAACGTCGGCGCCAGAACGACGACCAGCAACTCGACATGGGTAATGGCCGGCAGAATGGCGAACAGATAGGTCGCGATGATGATCATGGCCACCAGCGTCCATTTGGCGAAGCCGCGCAGGCCAACCGATGGATCATCCGTATTCGCATAGAACGAGCAACCGATCGCCGCCATCATCGGCGCCGTCGCACCATCGGTCCATCCGGTCAGGATCCAGAATGCGCAGCAGACCAAGATAGTGACGAAGGCTCCGGCAGCCGACCATAACGCCATGCCGGGATCGCGATAACGTGCCGGTGCGACCCCGGCTTCGGGCTGGAACACCAGCCGTGCGCCGGCCGGACGTTCGCCGCTCGCAATCGCCTTATTGAGAATTCGGCAATCGGCGGAGATATCGACCAGTTCGCGCAGCCGCATCAGCAGACTGGCGATGATGATGTCGGTCCAGGGAGACGCCGCCGTCAGCGCCGGACGTTGCGCGGCAATGCGCTCGCGCAGCCGTTCGGCCGGCTCGCGATCGAACGCGTCATTGCCGATCCATTGCGCAACGTCGTCAAGCAACGTGACCAGCTGCGGGTGCTTGCGACGCAGATTCGGGCCAAGCGCCTGAATACGATCGTCGAGAGACGACAGCGCCGGCAGGAAGGTGAGCATGCGAACGCGCAAGGCGCGCATCCAATGCACGGTTTCGCGATGGGACCCGCGATCGAAGCCGAGTTGGTCAGCAAGAGCATCGAGATCGACGGCATCGCCCGCGAGTTTCAAACGCAGATCGCGGACCGCCTGATCCGACCCGCGGCCGGCAAGCACGTCCTGACAAAGTTTGCGCGCGCCGACCAGCCAGCCATCGACGCGTGCGGCGACGGCTGGGCCGACGCTGCGCGGCAGCAGCACCGTCGACACGACAGTCGCACACAGAATGCCGACAATGATCTCCTGGCTGCGCGCCATGGCGGTATCGAAGATGGCGGCAGGCTGGGACACCGACGGAAACGCAATCAGCGCGCAGGTGTAACCGGCGAGCATGAACATGTAGCTGCGTGGCGTGCGATCCAGCAGCGACACGTATAGGCAGAGTCCAACCCATGCTGCGATCGTGAGGCTGAGCAGTTCGGGCGAATTCACCAACGCCGGTACGAACACGATGCTCGCGGCGGCGCCGACCAGTGTGCCGATGACACGATACAGCGCCTTGGAGCGCGTGGCGCCGGCCAGCGGTTGCGAGGTGATATAGACGGTGGCCAGCGCCCAATAGGGCCGCGGCAGGTCCGCCGCAAAGCCGATCAGCAGCGCGGCCATCGCCGCAATGAACGTCTTGACGGAAAAGATGATGTCGGCGTGACGCTCGAGGAAAGGCAGGCGTTCGATAACGGCGCTCATGGCTCGGCGTCCGATTTGAGCGCTGCATCATACAGACGATGCGCCGATTGCTCGATCCGGCTGAGAACGTCGAAAGCGACGGCCAGTTCCTCCGGCGCGATGCCGGCGGTCAGTTCGGCGCGGGTTCGCGTCATCACGCGCCTGATCTGCTCGGCCTTCGCGTGTCCGAGTACCGTCAGATGCAGGACTTTGGCGCGGCGATCGGTCGGATCCTCGCGGCGTTCGACCAGGCCTTCGGCGGCCAACAGATCGATCAAGCGGACGACCGACGGCCCTTCCAGGCCCATCTCGTCCGCCAACACGCCCTGTCGCACATTTTCTCGGCCACCGCGCGACAGGATCAGCAGCGGATGCGCCGTCGCTTCGGACAATCCATGCGCCGCCAGGGTCTGATCCGCCTTGCGGCGCCAGATCCTGGCCAGACGCGCGACCAGCAGACCGAGCTCGGCTTGCACATGTTGTGAGTTCAGCGGCATCCATATTAGATAGGGTGCTATCGATTAGGCTGCAATCGGATTTGTGCAAAGCAGCAATCACGCTGTGGTGAGTCGGCCCTGAACGAAAAACGGCCCCGCAATGCGGAGCCGTTTGAAAAATTCGATGCAGAAAGGCGACTCAGTCCGTCGACTTGCGCAGTTCCATCGGCTCAGCCTTGGCCGGCTCGGACTTCACGGCGCCGGTGGATACCGGATCCAGCTTGCTGCTTTCGACGCGCGGGGTCGAAACCCGGGCCACCGTTTCGCCGGCCGATGCATCGGCCGAGCGCGTGCGCATGCTGCGCGGCTGCGACAGCGAACGGGCCATCAGCATCTGGCCGCGGCCCTGATGGCGGAAATCGCAATAGCCGGTGAAACCGAGCACGGTGACCGAGCCGCGGAAGCTGCGCTCGTCCTTCTTTTCCAGATCGAAGCACGGCTCGAACGGCATGCCCTTCAGAGAAGCGCAGATGTTCTGGCCGCGAACCTGCAGCGTGTTGCCGGGCACACGCATATTGCGTGCAGCCGCAGTGCCGGAGAACTGCACGGCGCCGGCGGCACCGCCGTCATCGAACACGCGGCCGGCACCGCGGGTGCCGTCGTTACAAGCGAATGCGAAAACTTTGCCGGCGACGAATTTGCGTGCCTCGTCGGCATTCATCTTTTGGCCGGCCAATGCCGGTGCAGCCATCGTCGTGGCCAGCACCGCCCCCAACACATAACGCGCAACCATAGGATACTCCGAACAACCGAGCGCGGATGGTCACCCTGTGTGACCGCTAGATGTCTTTACCCGCTGCTTACCATACCAACTGCGGCAACAATGGAGCAGGATGGTTGGTAAAGTCTGAACGTGGTTTAGCCGATCTTTACCACGATTCGCCCAGCAAGCTGCCCGGCCGTCAAGCCCAGCGCGGGCTCGATCGGCAAGGCAAGACATATTCCTGAATGATTTCAGTTG
This sequence comes from Bradyrhizobiaceae bacterium, assembly GCA_004173095.1. GTDB lineage: Bacteria > Pseudomonadota > Alphaproteobacteria > Rhizobiales > Xanthobacteraceae > Tardiphaga. The sequence goes on along the minus strand of SDZE01000326.1, from coordinate 30,141 downwards.
GTTTCGGTGCATCTGGCTGCGTGGATGCCGGCGCCGGAGCGGCGTCGCCTGGTGCCGTCCCGCCCCACACGAAATCGATACCGAGAAGACACACGCCGCGCAAAAGTGGCTGCAACGACGCGTGTTCCAGCCATCGCCCTTACTTTCCGTTACCGGGCGACACGACAGGGCGATGCGATCAGGCCGCGAGCGTCCTGGCCGCCGCAACATTCGCGATCGTCGCAGCGCAGGCACTCGCTGCCTCCGTGCCTTTGACGACGAAATGCTCGCGGAAGAATCGCAGATGTTCGGCGTGCTCGTGAAAATGCTGCGGCGTCAGAACCGCAGAGAGTACCGGCACGTCGCTATCGAGTTGCACCCGCATCAGACCGTTGATGACGGCTTCGCAGACGAATTCGTGGCGATAGATGCCACCATCGACGACGAGCGCCGCTGCGACGAGTGCCGCATAGCGTCCCGTGCGCGCCAGTAGTTTGGCCTGCAAGGGAATCTCGAAGGCGCCGGGCACCTCGAAGAAGTCGACTTGTCCGTCACTGACGCCACGTCGTGCGAGTTCGGCGACGAAGCCGAGCCGGCATTGATCGACAATGTCCTTGTGCCAGCATGCCTGAATGAAGGCGATGCGCCCGGCAAATGGTGAGAGATCGCGAGTGGGTGAGGTTTTGAGCGTTGTCACAGGCTGATTCATGGGTGTCCTCAAAGTTGAGACCAGAATCAGGACGTACGGTCACACGCCGAGCGTCCGCTTGAAGCGGATTCCCTGCGCATACCCGTTCTCTTTCATCCGGACTATGACCGTCGGCTCCGGCATCGCACCGGATCTGCTGACCCTGACGGCACGACCGTCAGGCGCTCGCGGGCTCCCGAGCTTGCGCTCGATTACCGCCGGTGGGGATTTTCACCCCGCCCTGAGAACGAAAGGCCACCCCGATCGGAGCGGCCCATGATGAGTGTCATCGCGAGCGATCAGCGTGTCAACGTCTGGTTGGACATCACGCCGGCTGCGCCACCGCGCGCTCGACCGGCTTCTCCACGATCGGCAGATTGATCAGCGCCGACAGCACGCCGAACAGCACCGAGAGCCACCACACCGGCGTGTAGGAACCGAACTTGTCGAACACGATGCCGCCCAGCCATGCGCCCAGAAAGCCGCCGACCTGGTGGCTGAAAAACGCAAAGCCATACAGCGTGGCCAGCCAGCGGGTGCCGAACATCAGCGACACCAAGCTCGATGTCGGCGGCACGGTGGAGAGCCAGGCCAGACCGCTGATGGCGCCGAACACCAGCGCCGAGGTCGTCGTCAGCGGCAGCATGATGAAGGCCACCGTGGCCAAGGCGCGGGTGAGATAGATGAAGGAGAGGATGTAACGCTTCGGCAGCTTGCCCTGCACATAGCCGACCGTGAGCGAGCCGATAATGTTGAACAGGCCGATGATCGCGATGACCCAGCCGCCGACCGATGCGGGCAGCCCGCGATCGATCAGATAAGCCGGCAGATGCATGGTGATGAAAGCAAGCTGGAAGCCGCAGGTGAAGAAGCCGACGACCAGCAGCACATAGGAGCGATGGCCGAAGGCTTCGACCAGTGCACTCTTGAACGACTGTTCGGGCACTGGTGCAGCCGCGCCGGCCGCGGCGGATTTCGGCGTCGCCAGCACGAAAGCCAGCGGCAACACCAGCAGCATCATGAGGCCGAATGTCGTCAGCGTGGTTTGCCAGCCGGTATTGTCGATCATCGCCACTGTGAACGGCGCGAAGATGAACTGGCCGAACGAGCCGGCAGCCGTGCCGGCGCCGAGGGCGATGCCGCGCCATTCCGGCGGCATCAGCTTGCCGAACGCCGACAGTACCAGGTTGAACGAACAGCCTGACAGGCCGAAGCCGATCAACAAGCCGGCGGTGAGATTGAGTTCGAGCGGCGTCGAGGAATAACGCATCAGCAGCAGGCCGGCGGCATACATCAACGCGCCGATGCAGAGCACGCGGACGCTGCCGAACTTGTCGGCGACGGCGCCTGCAAAAGGTTGGCCGATGCCCCAGAGCAGATTCTGCACGGCAAAAGCCAGCGCGAACACGTCGCGGCCCCAGCCGAATTCCTGGCTGAACGGCTGCACGAAAAAGCCGACGCTGGAGCGCGGGCCGAAAGTGAGCATGCCGATCAACGATCCGCAGATCACGATCACCAGCGGCGTGCGCCAGCCGAGATTGGGTCGCGCGATGCTATCGATGGCCGCCATGTCGTTTCCCCTGCCCTCAGATCGTCGTCCGCAGAGATAAATGCAATCGCATGAAAAACCAATGGGTGATTGGCGGACGGTAACGCGGAACAGGAATGCTGGGGAGCTACAAGCTCCCGATTTGTCATCGCCCGGCTTGATCGGGCCATCCAGTAAATAATGACCTGATTGATTGGGCGAACTGCCGGCGTGTCCTGGATCCCTGCTTTCGCAGGAATGACAGCCGGAAATCATAGGCCAAAACGAAGAAGCGGCGCCGGGCATGGCGCCGCTTTTCGCAGGCTTGGAGAGAGTTCGTCCTACGGCTTGATTTCAGCAAGCTTCTTGGAGATTTCAGCGGTCTGGGCCGCCGTTCCCCAGCTTGGCGCTTCGCTGCCGTCGCCCCATCGGCGCGGCCGGTAGAAGGAATGCACGCCGGTGCGATACATCTTCTTCATCTCGCGCACCCAGGACGGATGCACCCAATAGGCGTGGTAATGCGTGGACTTGCCGACTTCCGGCAGCCACAGCCGGCCATCCAAAGTCGCCGCCGCGATCTTGCGGGCGCGCTCCCACATGTCGGGCTCACGCACCACGTCCGGAATGCCGTCGCAGGCGAAGGTGAACTGGCAGGCCAGCTTACGATGCTTGTTCTGGTAGACAACGCCGCAAGGCGTGGTCGGATAGAAGCCGGAGAACGCGCGGTTCATCACCACCTGCGCCACGGCCATCTGGCCGCGCACCGCTTCACCGCGCGCTTCGAAATAGACGGCTTCGGCCAGGCACTTCTCCTGCTTGGCGCGAGCCGCGCCGGTGAGGTTGAGGCGCTCGGCCGGGGTCTTGCCGTGATAGTCGTTATTGACCTCGCCCTTCTTCGCGACGCTCTCGCCGCCACTCGTTTTATCGGCGGGCTGCGGCAGCACGGCGGTCTTCTTCATGTCGGGATCGACGCTTGGCGAAGATCCCGGCGCGACGATGGTCGGCTCCTCGCCGGGCTGCCACTGCTCCATGGTTTCGGCGGGCAAACCCAACGTCGATGCACCGAAAAACAGGCTGGCCGTCTTGACCGAGAAGCCGTCTTTCGGCGGCGCGGGCTCGACGGGAATGACGGCCGCTTCCGGTGAAGCATCCTCGGCCGGCTGCACCGGTGCGCCATTGGCATATTGCGCCAATGGCGGCGCATGCAGCGCCTCGTCGAGTTCGGGGTCGAGCGGCGCATGTTGCGCGGATGGCAGGCGATCAGCCGTCTTCGCGCCTTTCACCGAAGCGTTGTCCTCGAACGAATCCCTGGACGAAGCGTCGTCCCGCGGATCGGCATCGGGTGAAAACAGCGCCAGACGATCGCCCTTCAACGTGCGATCCACTTTCGGAAAATCAGCGGCGGCATAGCGATGCGGCCCCTGTACCAGCGGGTTGCGCGTTACCGTACCGGTGATGTCGTTGGTGGCGAAGCTGGCGAGTTGCAGCGTCGGGCGCGACGTTGTGCCAACCGGACGGCCGAACGCGAAGGTCGCAACATGAATGGAGGAAACGGCGGAGGCGAAGTTGCGCTGCTGCCAGCGCTCGGTCACGCCCGGCTGACGCGCGAGCAGCGACGCAATGTCCTGATAGCCCGACTCGGTCGGGGCCATCGCAAAGATGCAGAGTCCGAGACCGAAGAGCGCGACCTGCGCGCCCTTCGGCCCGATACGCAATACTGACATCCGATACGCCTACGCAACACATACACCAGCATCGATCCGTAAGGGGTGCCGAAGCACATCCGTACATTTCGATCTATTTCGTTAGTAGTGAATCAAAGTTGCCGTGCGGTTAATCGACGATGCACGGGAAGCACAGGCAAGCGCCGCCTGTTCATGCGCGCCTGTTTCAAAAAATGCGGTGAATGCGGGCGTAACGAAACTGGTGAAGATTGTATTGACGGCCGGCGCTTCAAAAAATATGGCGCTTATGCCGTGGATGCATGAGTCAATTCGATAACGGCCGCTCGCGGCGGCCGTTCGCTTGCAAGTTACATCACTTGCGAAAAATCACTTGATCGGCGGCGCGACCTTCTCGGCGGGCGCCGGAGGTAGCGCTGGTTTCGCACCAGCATCCTTAGCGTCTGCATCCGGACGCGCCGGCTGTGGCGCCGTGTCATGCGGACGCTGGCCTGTGGTGGCCGGATCGCTCGGTGATTCAGGTTTGGTTTCGGCGCCGGGCGTCGACTGCAGCGGCGGCGTCGCTTGCGCCATCTGGGCCGGGGGCGGGTTCAAGGTCAAACGCGCCGATGCCGCCGTTGAACTGCCAGCAAACCCGGCGATTGCCAGCGCTGCGATGCCAACGCGGGTCCGGAGCATAGGCGCAATAGTCATGATCATGGCATCCACCGCTGTTTCATCTGCGGGACAACGGGGACGCGGAAGTAAAAGTTCCGGCGCCAAAACGCCGCTATTCCTTGGTGCTGGAATCCCATGTGGCATTGCGCACGCCGGCATGGGCCTCGAGCTTGACGACCACGGCGTCGAGTTCCCGCGGATTGACCGCGGTGGACACCAGTGTCGCGACGATCTCGCGCTGCGTTTCACTGAGCTCATTCACATCGACATCGCTGACCGGATACATGGCAGCCTCCAGCGCGTCCTGCAGCCGCTCGCGCATGTCCGACACAGCATCAGGCACGACCGTGAGCCGGACGAAATAGGTGACCTCCGAGGACTGAGCATCGAGCGGCGTACGGTCGATCGCATTGGCCAGGGGGCGCAACAGCGTGTTGCCGGCGAGCACGAACAGCGTCAGGGCGATCGCCTGCACGATCATGTCCGCGCCGGCGCAGGAGCCGACGGCAGCCGAACTCCACAGGGTCGCAGCCGTGTTGAGGCCACGTACGTTGATGCCTTCCTTCATGATGACGCCGGCACCGAGAAAGCCGATCCCGGACACCACATAGGCGATGACCCGCACAGCGCCGCCGGAGCCATCCAGCTTCATGGCGAGATCGACGAATGCGGCGGCGCTCACGGCCACCAGCACATTGGTGCGCAGGCCCGCGGTGCGCTGGCGATATTGCCGCTCGGCACCGATCAATGTGCCCAGCAGGAAGGCCGTCGCAAGGGACAGCAGCGTGTCGAGGAAATCGAGGGTCTGAAACGTGGTGAGAAACTGCATGGTTTTTCATGCGTACAGGAGGTGACGGAGAGATGACAGCTTCCCGATGACGTCGTCATTGCGAGGAGCGCAGCGACGAAGCAGTCCAGAAAAACCTCATCGAAAGACTGGATTGCTTCGCTACGCTCGCAATGACGGAGCTATACGGCCAGCAGTCCCGCATCTCCTGCTTGATCCGCGAAGGCCAGCAATGAGCCACGGGCATTCCAGGCCAGTGCCGTCACCGGCTCGCCCTTGTTGGCGCGAACCAGAATCTCCGCGCCATCGACGAGACGGACCATCAGAACCGTGCCGTTGCTGTAGCCACAGGCGAGAATATCCTGCTTGGGATGGCAGGCGACGGCCGTGACCTTGGCCTGCAAAGGCGCCAGCATCGCCGGCTCCTTGCCCATCGGGCCGTCCTTGCTGGAGAACGGCCAGACGATCACCGTATCGGCGCCTGACGTGGCGAGACCCTTGCCCCCGGCGGTCCATGCGATCGAGCGCACGCGGGCGGGGTAGCCGGTCATGCGCATATGCTTGCCATCCGCGAGGCGCCAGCCATGCAGCGCCGGCTCATGCATCGCGGTGACAATGAACTTGTTGTCCGGGCTGAAGGTGACGCCGAGATGCGAGCCCTGCCATTCCAGCACCTCGGCGCTGCCGGCCATGTTAGGAAACCACAGCGTCACGCCATTGTAATGCGCGATGCCGAGCCGCATGCCCTTGGGCGCAAAAGCAAGGCCGCCCACGGTGGTCGGCACATCGAAACTCTTCACCTCGCCCTTGGGAGCCTGCACGAAAGCCGTCTTGCCCACCGACCACGCCACGGCACCGTCGGGATGCAATGCAACATTGTCGATCCAGCGCCGCTTGGCGTCGGTGGCGAAGGTCGAGACCGCGCCATCGCGGTCCAGCACCAGCACCTTGCCGTCGTCGGAGCCCATGACGACGCGCGTGCCGTCGGAGGCCGCGCATAGAATGCCACCGAAGGCGACATCGACTGGTGATGCGCTGCCACCCTGATCGACCAGCGTGACCTTCTCCTCGGCCCCGACAAAGGCGGCCTTGTCACCGAGGAAGTGCACGGAGGACACGGCAGCGCCGATTGACACACCGATCACGCGATCGGTGACCGAAACGATCGACTCTTGCTCCTTGAGCGGGTTGAAATCGGTCATCAGACGGGAATACAGCGTTCGAAGCCGTCGCGGATCAGTTGCTCGGGCAGTTCGCGGCCGATGAAGACGAGGCGGCTCTCGCGCTTCTCGTCATCCTTCCACGGCCGCTGATGATCGCCTTCCAGCATCATGTGGACGCCCTGAAAGACGTAACGTTCGTCATCGCCGGCAAACGAAATGATGCCCTTGGAGCGCAGGATCTTGCCGCCCTCCTTGGCCATCAGATCCTGCAGCCAAGGCATGAAGGTCGATGGATCGAGCGGCTTGTCGGAGCGCAGCGACAGCGATTGCATCTCTTCGTCGTGATAGTGCTTCAGTCCATGGCCATGATCGTGATGGTGATCGTGCCCGTGACCATGGTCATGATGGTGGTGATCATGATCGTCGGCCTCGAGGAATGCTGGCTCGATCTCAAGAATGCGATCGAGATCGAACGCGCCGCGATCGAGCACGTCTTCCAGTTTCACCTGCGCGCGCGTGGTGCGATGCAGCTTGGCATAGGGATTGATCGCGCGAATGCGCGCTTCGACTTCTGCGAGTTCAGGCGCGGTGACGAGATCGATCTTGTTGAGCACGATGACATCAGCGAAGGCGATCTGGTTCTTGGCTTCCGGCGCATCCTTGAGGCGATCGCTCAGCCATTTGGCATCAGCCACGGTGACGACGGCATCGAGCCGCGCATTGGCCTGCACGTCTTCATCGACGAAGAAGGTCTGCGCCACCGGTGCCGGATCGGCAAGCCCGGTGGTCTCGACGATGATGGCGTCGAACTTGCCCTTGCGCTTCATCAGGCCTTCGAGAATGCGCACGAGATCGCCGCGCACGGTGCAGCAGACGCAGCCGTTGTTCATCTCGAACACTTCCTCATCGGCGCCGATGATGAGGTCGTTGTCGATGCCGATCTCGCCGAATTCATTGACGATGACCGCGTATTTCTTGCCGTGGTTTTCCGTGAGGATGCGGTTCAGCAGCGTGGTCTTGCCGGCACCGAGATAGCCGGTCAGCACGGTCACGGGGATTTTTGCGGAAGCAGGCGTGGTCATTGCAGGTGTTCTCCAAACGAAGACCTCATCCTGAGAGGGGATCTCGAAGGATGAGGCGATTGGGAGCGCGGCTATGGGGTCAGCGCGCCCGCCAGCGTCATTATATTGTGCCTGACCATGGCAATGTAAGTGGGTGCATCGCCGTTTTCGGCCGTGAGGCTGTCCGAATACAGCGTTCCACCGATCTTTGCACTGGTCTCCGCGGCAATCCGGCGGATCAAACGGGGATCGCTGACATTTTCCAGAAACACGGCGGGGATTTTCGCCTGCCGGATCTGGGTGATGATGCGAGCGACGTCGCGAGCCGAAGCCTCGGATTCGGTGGAGACGCCCTGCGGCGCCACGAACTGGATGCCATAAGCGGCGGCGAAATAGCCGAATGCGTCGTGGGTCGAGATCACCTTGCGCTGCGCCGCGGGAATGCCGGCAACGGCGGCCTTCACATCCGCGTCCAGTTTGGTCAACTGGTCCAGATAATTCTCGGCATTTGCCTTGTAGACCTCCGCACCCGCAGGATCGGCCTTGGTCAAGGCATCGCGAATATTGGCGACATAAAGTTTTGCATTGGCAACCGACTGCCAGGCATGCGGATCATCGTGGCCGTGATCATGTTTACCGCCGTGGTCGTGATCGCCATCTTCCGCCGCGCGCGGCTTGATGCCCTCCGTCGCCGTGACGATGGTGGCCTTGCCTCCGGCGGATTTCACCAGCCGCGGCAGCCAGCCTTCGAAGCCGAGGCCATTCACGAAGACGAGCTTCGCCGAGGTGATGGTTTTCGCGTCCGACGGGGTTGGCGTGTAGACATGCGCGTCGCCGTTGGGGCCGACCAGCGTCGTGACAGCAACGCGCTCGCCGCCGACGCTGCGCACGAAGTCACCCAGGATCGAAAAACTGGCAACGACGCTCAGCTTGTCCTGAGACAAAGACGGCGTGATCGACGACACCAGCAGAACCATGGCGCCCAACAACGCGCCGCAAGATTTACGCAAGAAGTTCACAATCACGCCTCGAGATGTCGGCCTGGAAACAGCTGCCTGAGCAGTCCGGACACGCTGCCGAAGAACACGGAGAAGATGTAAAGAACTGCAGCCACCAGGATGATCGCAGGTCCCGACGGCACCTTGGTCTGAAACGAGAGCACGAGTCCGCCGTAGCCGGAGATCATCGCGCTCGCGACCGAAATCAGCATCATCCCCGTGATGTCGCGCGACCAGAACCGCGCGATGCCGGCGGGCAGGATCATCAAACCCACGGCGAGCAGCGTGCCAAGCGCGTGGAAACCGTTGACGAGATTGACGACGACCAGCGCGAGGAATGCAAGATGCGCCGGTGCGCCCGCGCGACTCACGGTGCGAAGAAAGATGGGATCGACACATTCAATGACCAGTGGACGATAGATCACGGCCATCACCAGCAGCGTGATGGTGGCGTTGAAGGCGATCACCAGCAGCGTCTGATCGTCGAGCGCCAGAATATTGCCGAACAGCACATGCAGCAGATCGATATTGGTGCCGCGCATCGAGACGATGGTGACGCCGACGGCGAGCGAGATCAGATAGAACGCGGCGAGCGAAGCGTCTTCCTTGATCACGGTCACGCGCGACAACAGGCCTGCGAGCAATGCCACGGAGAATCCTGCGATCAATCCGCCGAAGGTCATGGCAAACAGGCTGAGGCCGGAGAACAGAAAACCGATGGCGGCACCGGGCAGGATCGCATGCGCCATGGCATCGCCGACCAGACTCATTCGCCGCAGCATCAGGAAAACGCCGATCGGCGCACCGCCCAGTGCCAGCGCGATCACGCCTGCCAGGGCACGACGCATGAACTCAAAATCGATGAAAGGCGCGATCAGCGCGTCATACAGCATGATGGCTATGCCGCCTGCGATCGCTCGTGATCGACGGCGCAGGCGCCAGCGGTGTCGTCGAACGCCTCGCACATGCGACGGGCTTCGCTGAGATTGTCGGCGGTCAGCACGTCAGCGGTCCTGCCCCAGGCCACTGCACCGCGCGCGAGCAGCAGTGTTTGCGGGAAATAGGCCCGCACCATCTCCATGTCGTGCAGCGCCGCCAGCACCGTGCGCTGCTCGCCATGCCAGCGCTGCACCAGTGCAATCAGATCCATCGTCGTTTTCGCATCGATCGCATTGAAGGGCTCGTCGAGCACGATCACATCGGCATCCTGCAGCAGCACGCGCGCAAACAGCATGCGCTGCATCTGGCCGCCGGACAGCGTGCCGATATTGCGATTCTCGAATCCGTTGAGGCCGACAGCGGAGAGCGCCTGCGCGATCTGCTCGCGCGCTTGCTTGCCGAGGCCGCCGAAAATGCCGGTGCTGCGCCACAGGCCGGTGCCGACGAAATCGAACACCGAGATCGGAAAGGTGCGATCGATATCGACGCTTTGCGGGAGATAGGCGATGTCGTGCGGCTTGATATCGCCGAGGGCGATCTTGCCCGCCAGCGGCTTCAGGATGCCGACAATGCCGCGAAACAGCGTGGACTTGCCGGCGCCGTTCGGCCCGACCACGGCGAGCAGCGCCCCCTGGGCGACCTCGCCATTGAGATGATGCACGGCCGGATGACGGTCGTAGCCAAGAGTGACGTCGCGGAATGTCAACTGCGCCGTCATGACGGCCTCATGGCGAGAAGAACCACCGCCCAGAGTCCGGCAGAGACCGCGAGAGCGGCGGCGAGCCGGCCAGGCAGCGACATCCGCAGGATCGACCACGGCGATGGCTGCGCCGGATGCGGCGCCGCGGGATCATGGCTGTGATGAGCATGGCCAGGCGCGTGACCAGAACTATGATCATGGCTGTGATCGTGATCGCGTGAATGGGCGTGCGCCATGACGGCCGGAACCAGTGCAATGGCCAAAAGGCCAATGAATACAAGGCGACTGACGCCGCCAGCTTCAATCTATGTTACATTATAACGTAGTGCAAGAGATGCTCAGGCGAGGTGGCGCACCAGAGCCAGCCCGGCGAACAGGCCGGCAATGGACAGCACGACGGAGCCGAGCACATAGCCCATCGCCAGACCGACCTCGCCCCGCTCATACAGCAGTGCCGCGTCCAGCGAAAAGGCGGAGAAAGTGGTGTAGCCGCCGAGAATGCCGGTCATCAGGAACAGCCGCAAAGACTGCGAGGCCCCACCCTTGAAAGCGAAATAGCCGGCGATCAGGCCCATCACCGTGGAGCCGGTGACGTTGATGACGAAGGTGCCCCACGGAAAGCCGGGAGGCATGCACCGCGCGCAAGTGAGATTGATGAGATGGCGCAAGCTGGCGCCGAGGCCGCCGCCGATGAAGACCAGAGCGTATTGCATTATGATGAGGCCCGTTCGTGAGGCGGCGAGCCTAATCAAGTGATGGCGCGGCGCAAGCCCCCTCACCCGCCGCGACGACGCGACGACCTCTCCCTTCCGGGGCAAGGTCGGATCGCACTTGCAATCCGGGTAAGGGGCGCTTCCCCATAGAAAAAGGCGGCAACTTGCGCTGCCGCCCTTCCCTGCGTCACGAACGCAAATACGATCAGGCGCCGGCCTTGCCGTACAGCTCGTCCACATAGTCCCAGTTGACGAGATTATCGACGAACGCCTTGAGATAGTCCGGGCGGCGGTTGCGATAATCGATGTAGTAGGAGTGCTCCCACACATCGACGCCGAGGATGGGGGTTGCGCCGTGCACCAGCGGGTTCTCGCCATTCGCGGTCTTGGAGACTTCGAGCTTGCCGTTCTTCACGGACAGCCAGGCCCAGCCCGAGCCGAACTGGCCGGCGCCGGCGGCGGCGAAGTCCGCCTTGAACTTGTCGAGACCGCCGAGATCCTCGTCGATCTTCTTGGCCAGACGGCCCGGCAGCTTGTCGCCACCGCCATTCGGCTTCATCCAGTTCCAGAAGTGGAGATGGTTGTAATGCTGGCCGGCATTGTTGAAGAGCGCGGCGTTCTTGCCGAACGAACCCTTCACGATGTCTTCGAGCGACTTGCCCTCGAATTCGGTACCCTTCAGCAGATTGTTGCCGTTGGTCACGTAAGCCTGATGATGCTTATCGTGATGGAATTCCAGCGTTTCCTTCGACATATGGGGCGCAAGCGCGTCATAAGCGTAAGGCAGATCGGGAAGCGTGAAAGTCATGGGGTCAAGGTCCACAAATTGGGGAGAGATGGTTTAACGGGAACCTTTATAGAAGGTTCCCGCTCCCTCGCCCATCTTTGATTGCGTCCGGCAAGTATGGTCAGGCAGCGCTCGGCACCACATCCGGGACGGCATCGCGCCGCACCGGCGGCTTCACGTTCATCAGCATCTGGAAGCAGCCTGCGATCAAGCCGATGACCACGGCGAACTGCCATGCACGATCATAAGTCCCGAGCCGCGCGAAAATGACGCCGCCGCCCCAGGCGCCCAGAAACGATCCGGCCTGATGGCTGAGGAAAGCGATGCCTGTCAGCGTCGCCATGAAGCGCAGGCCGAACAGTTGCGCCACCAGCCCGTTCACCAGCGGCACCACGCCAAGCCAGAGCGAGCCGAGCACCGCTGCAAACACCAGCGTCGTGGTCGGCGTCGCCGGGAAATAGAAATACGCCGCCAGCGCAAAGGAGCGCGCGATATAAATTCCGCCCAGCAGAATCTGCTTCGGATAGCGACCGCCGAGCCAACCGAAAGCGTAGGAGCCGAACACATTGAACAGCCCCACCATCGCCAAGGCCGTGGCGCCGAGCGATGGATCGAGACCGCACGTGGCCAGATAATTCGGAAGATGCGTGGTGATGAACACCAGTTGCAGGCCGCAGACGAAGAACGACAGCGCCAGCACGATATAGCCGGAATGTCCGAGCGCCGATTGCACGACTTCGCCCAGCGACTGCTGCGGCTCATCGCTTGGCGCGCGTTCGATGGCGTCGGACCGGCCGGCCAGGAAAGCCGCCGGCAACATCACCGCGACCAGACCGAGGAAACCGATCAGCGCCACCTGCCAGCCGGCCGTGGAGATCAGCGTCTGGGCCAGCGGCGAGGCAATCACGAGGCCGAGCGAGCCGGCGGCCGAGACGGCGCCCATGGTGACGCTGCGCTTGGCGGCGGAAACCGAGCGGGAAGCGACGGTCATCGTCATGCTCGAGGCCGTGCAGGACAGCGCAAGGCCGACGCACAGACCGGCACCCAGGGTGAAATACAACGGCGTGGTCGCGAACAGCATGAAGACGATGCCGGCCGCATAGATCAGCACGCCGGAGATCATCACCCAGCGGGTCCCGAAACGATCGGCGATGGCGCCGATGAAAGGCTGTGAAATGCCCCACATGACGTTCTGGAGCGCGGTCGCGAGCGAAAAATCGGCGGTGGTGATGGCGGTGTCGCGCAGGATCGAGGGCTGAAACAAGCCGAAGCTTTGGCGCATCCCCATCGCCAGGCTGAGCAGCGTCGCCGCGCCAGCCAAAATCGCCCAGCGCTGATACTTGGAGAGCTCAGCCTCAGTCATTCCCACACCCGGAAGTTTCGTAGAAGAATATTCCCACATAAGCATCGGATTCGATAAGTTTCTACCCATGCTCCGCCGTATAAGGCTGCACCGGACGCAGGGGTCATCAGCAGAAATGAACATCGAGATTGAGATCGTCACGGGCGATCCGGCCTGGCCGCGCGTCAAGCCACTGTTCGACCTGGTCTGGCCACCGGAAACCAGCGCCGAACGCCCCTGGGGGACCGTCGCATTCGCGCGTCCGGATCTTCGGGTGATCGTCGAGGCCGACGAGCAGCCGGTCGCCCATGTCGGGCTTCATCGTCGCGAAGGCATCTGGCGCGAGCGCCCGATCCGCATTGGCGGCATTGGCGACGTGCTTACCCATCCGGATTTCCGCCGCCAGGGGCTCGCCAACCTGGCGATCGATGCCGCCTTGCATACGCTCCGCGACGAGCGCTCCAATGACTTTGCCTTGCTGTTCTGCACGGCGGAGATGGCCAGCTTCTACACCAGCCGCAACTGGAAGCCGTATATGGGCGAGGTTTTCGCGGAGCAGGACGGCAAACGCGTTCGCTTTGAATCGCTGCAGCCGTTGGTCTACTATCTGAAGCGCGCACCGCATGAGGGCGAACTGGACCTGTGCGGATTGCCGTGGTGACCGACAGCCGCGTCTGGTCAAATCTCGTGAATTGCGCCAATTCGCTTTGCCCTGGCGTCTCATGCCAATTGCACGAATCCGTTTTGTTGCTAATCAGATCGCTTGATCCGAGGAGAACCGCATGACTATCCGTATCGCCATCATGACCGCATTGCTGGGTGCCGCTCTCGCTGCCCCCGCTCTGGCACAGGCTGGCGGCGATGTCAGCGGCGTGTGGCAGACCCAGGCTGGGGATGCCAATGTGCGGGTTAGCAAATGCGGCACGAACCTGTGCGGCACCATCGTTTCGCTGCGCGACAAGATCGATCCAAAGACCGGTCAGCCGCCGATCGATGACAAGAATCCCGATCCGAAGCTTGCCACGCGCTCGATGATCGGCGTGCATCTGTTCTTCGGCATGAAGCCGACCGGCGCCAATGCCTGGTCGGGGCAGATCTATAATGCCGACGACGGCCGCTACTATGTCAGCAATGTTTCGCTGGTCGGGCCTGGCACGCTGAAGGTCGAAGGCTGTGTCGGCGCGATCTGTGGCGGCGAGAACTGGTCGCGCGTTGGTCGCTGATCACATCGGCATCGTTTTCAGCGCCATGGCCGCCGAGGCATAGCCGCCGCGCGCGCCGTCGATGAAATGGACGTGGTCGCTGCGCACCGCCGATGGCGCAAAGCATGTCATCATCGCCGCATCCTGCCGATGCAGGCCATAGCGCACGATGCCGTCCGCCGCCGCCTTTGCCAGCCGCTCGGCGAGTTCGCGCTCGAGGTCCGGCGTGCAATCAAGGATCATCCGCAGCCCGTCGTCATATTTGCGGAAATCGGAATTCTCGACCAGTTGCTGCAGATAGGTCTTCGGCACGAAGCCGCCGCAACTGATGCCGAACCGGATCAGCGTGTAGACGAACAGGGTCCGGATTATGACCCATGGCCTGAACAAAGCCGCAGTGCGCTTGCCGCGCCCGGCCCGCACCTCCAATTCGAAACCCGCTGGTGGCCAGTTGATATGCGGCCCCCCGGCCGGTATCGGACGCGCAGCTTCGGGGCTGCGCTCGACCAATGTCACGATATCCTCGATCAGACGGCGGAAGGCGGTCGCATCGCCGTCGTCCCTTCGCACCACCAGCACCGATAGAATGAGCCCGCGCATCGCCGGCATCTCCTCGAAGCGACACGACAGGCCGGTGAGATCGGGATGGCTTCCGGCCGGCGCCGGCGTTACGGCATAATCGCCACGCTTCATCGCTACTTCCGCCCAGCCGAGTCCGCCACCGCTGAACATCGCATAGGATACGTTGCGCGATGGCCCGAACCGCGCCACCCGGATATCGCGACCCTGCGCGCGAATATCGGCGAGCGGCACCAGCGCGACGCGCATGCTGAGATCGAGATCGGCCTTCACCCATGCGGCCGTGGCGGCCAGCGCCTCGCGGGCGAGATCGAGGTCCGCAGGAGCGACGGCAAAGCTGGCGCCATCGCCGCCGAACACGAACGGAAATTCGCGCCCGCCGAGCGCGTTGGTGACGGCGGCGATCACTGCCGCGCCGGCCATGTTCACCGTCTTGTAGCGCCGGTCGGCGATCGCCTTTGTGGATTCGACGATATCGGCCACGCCAATCGTCCAGTCATCCGGTAGCGGCGTGTACAGCGCCGGATCCATCAACTGCCGAAAGTCGTGAAATACGGCGATCGTGGCGTAGAAATCGCTGCCTTCGGAAGCCATCGTGCGCGTGATTCCTGCGGCGACTCGCGGCACCCCAGTGGCCGCCTCGCGGCAGCGAGGATAGCACGGATGATCGCCAAACCGCAGCGATCATCCCGCGTTTGCGCGTCCGCTCAGGCCCACTCACCCTTGCGGAACACCGGCACCCGGCGCCCGTCGGTATGGACGCCATCGATATCGATCTCGGCCGACCCGATCATCCAGTCGATATGGATGAAGCTCTTGTTGCCCCCCTGGCCGGCGATCTGCTCCGAGGTCAGCTTGTCGCCACCGACGAAGCATTTCGAGTAGCACTGGCCGAGCGCGATATGGCAGGCGGCGTTCTCGTCGAACAGCGTGTTGTAGAACAACAGCCCGCTGGCGGAGATCGGCGAGGAATGCGGCACCAGCGCGACCTCGCCGAGCCGGCGGGCACCTTCGTCGGTGTCGAGCACCTTGTTCAGAACCGCCTCGCCGCGCGAGGCCTTGGCTTCGACGATCTTGCCGTCCACGAATTTCACCGCAATGTCCTCGATCAGCGTGCCCTGATAGGACAGCGGCTTGGTCGACCGCACATGGCCGTTGACCCGCGCGGCATGCGGCGTGGTGAACACCTCCTCGGTCGGAATATTGGCGTTGCAGATGATGCCGTTTTTCGCCGTGGAGGCGCCGCCCTCCCATTCGTGCCCATCGGCCAGACCGACCACCAGATCGGTACCCGGACCAGTGAAATGCAGCGCGTGGAAACGCTGGCCGTTGAGCCAGTCGGTGCGGGCGCGCAGCGTCGCATTATGCGCAGTCCATGCCGCAATGGGATCGGCATGATCGACGCGTGACGCGGCAAAGATCGCTTCGGCCAGCTTCTGCACCGCGACGTCGTCCGCGTCGGCGGGGAATACCTGCTTGGCCCAGGACAGGGTCGGATAGGCGACGATGTTCCAGTTGACGTCGAAGCCGGCGATCTTCTGCAGCGCCGGCTGATAGGCGATGGAATTGGCCTTGCTGGCGCGCGAGACTTTCGCGGGGTCTTCATTCGCCAGCAGCATCGGGTTGTCGCCGACAATGGCGAGCCGCGCGGTGTTGTTGCCGAGCGCCTTCGCCATCCCCTCGTAAAGCCAGTCGGCGGCGCGATCGAACGTGCCGTCATGGCCGTAACGATACCGGGCCAGCGTGATTTCCTCGTCGGAGAAAAACGGGGTGACGAGACCGGCGCCGGCCTTGTAGGCGTGTTCGGCGATCTTGCGCACCAGCGGCAGCGCCGCAGACGGCGCCGTCACCAGCAGATCCTGCCCCGGTGCCAGTTGCAGTCCCACTTTGACGGCGACTTCGGCGAGCCGGTCGAGTTTGATGGGATCGACGGGGGCTGCGATGCTGCGCTGGTGAACGGTCATGCGGGGCCTTCTCGGATTGTGATCGGTGACCGCGAATGTAGGGCCTATGGGCCGATTTTGCCATGCCGCCCGAATGTCTGCCGCCAGCGCGATACCGTTGAGCAAGCCGCGGTGCGAAACCTGATCCTGGCTGGGACGTATTTAGGACCGCCATGGCATGAAGCGCGACAGCCGGACGCAACGATCTGGCGTTTGGGCGTTATATATCCGAAGCTCCTTCTATAATTCCGAACTTCTTTCTACGGCCGGCCGATGGGGCGAAGCCGCTGATCTGGTGGACCGTGCGGCAGCTACGCATCGCTTTCGATATCGGCCTCGACGCCTTCTACCGCTTCCTCGCCGATGACGGCTGGGCGATTGCCAGCCATATCGCCCTCTCCACCCTCATGGCATTGTTTCCGTTCCTGATCGTGCTGGCCTCGCTCGCAGGTTTCTTCGGCTCCAAGGATCTGGCCGACCAGGCCGTGAACCTCTTGCTGGAGGTCTGGCCGGATCAGGTGGCCGGCGCGCTGTCGTCGCAAATTCACGACGTGCTCACGACCACACGCGGCGACGCGCTGACCATCGGCCTCGTACTGGCCTTGTACTTCGCCTCCAATGGCGTCGAGAGTCTGCGCGTAGCGCTGAACCGCGCCTATTCGGTGATCGAGCCGCGGCGCTGGTACTGGTTGCGGCTGGAGTCCATCGGCTACACCCTGATCGCGGCGATCACGGCGCTGCTGCTCGCGTTTCTGATCGTGCTGGGCCCGCTGGTACTCGAAATCGTGCGGCGCTACGTGCCGCTGGTCATCGCCAATAACGAGCGCATGGTGACCATCGCGCGCTATGGCATCACCATCGTGGCCATGGTGATCGCGCTGATCATCCTGCATAGCCGGTTGCCCGCGGGGCGGCGCACGCTGGCGCAGATTTTTCCGGGCATCATCTTCACGATGCTGGCGTCGCTGGCCTCGGGTATCGGCTTCGGTCTCTACCTCGCGCGTTTCGCCACCAATTACGTGACGATGTATGCGGGGCTCGCCTCGGTGATCATCGCGCTGGTGTTCCTGTATTTCATTTCCGCGATCTTCGTGTTCGGCGGCTCGCTCAACGCAGCGATCATTCGCTCGAAGCTGCAGCACGGCGTTTCGCAGCAAGAAGCGCAGTCGCTAGCGCCCTTGGAGAAACCGGCTTGACCAGGAAACGGTCGGCGCCGGCCTGAAGCGCCGCCGTCTCGTCCTCGTCGCGGCCGGAGACGCCGATGATGGCGATGCGGCCGGGCTTGTTACCCAAAGCACGAATCTGCCGGATCGCCTCGATGCCGTTAATATCCGGCAGCACCATGTCCATCAAAACCGCATCGAAGTCACCTTGTGCGACACGCCCGGCGGCATCCTCGCCGCGGCCGACGAATTCGGCATGATGGCCGAGCTCGGTCAGAATCGCATTCAGCACGACGCGACCGAACGGATTATCCTCGACGCTGAGAATACGCAGCGCCTCCGCAGCCGCCGTGGCCTCCACCGACTGCGCCAGTTCTGCGATCTCGCCGCGCACCCGATCCAGCGCCACCACCAGCGTGAATGTTGTGCCGCCGCCGCGACGCTGGCGGGCGACAATGTCGCCGCCCATCGCCTTGGCCAGTTGCCGGACCGAGAACAGGCCGAGCCCGGCGCCCCCGAAGCGCGCTGCGATCGAGACGTTGGCCTGCGAGAACGGCCGAAACAGTTTCTTGGTCTCGGCGAGCGTCAGACCGATCCCCGAATCGGACACCGCGAAGGAGACGCCGATCTTGCCGGCGATCCGGGTCGGGGTGACTTTCAGCGTGACATCGCCCTGCTCGGTGAATTTGACCGCGTTGTCGATCAGGTTCTCCAGCGCCGCCCGCAGCCGGACCGGATCGCCGATGGCAAAATTGGGCAGTTTGTCGGAAATCGTGACGCTCGCCTGCAGGCCATTGGCGGTCGCGCGCCCGGCGAGCGAATCGCCGGCGGCGCGGATGAGCGTGCGCAGATCGAAAAAATCCTGCCGCAGGTCGAGCCCGGCAGCGTGACTTCGGGCGGCATCGACAAACAGCGTGGCCAGCCCCGCGAGATGTTCGGCGCCCGCCTTGATGGTTTCGACCCAGCGCCGCTCGCGTTCGCCGAGCTCCGACGTGGCCAGCAGATCGCTGACGGCGAGAATGCCGGTGAGCGGGGTGCGGACCTCATGCGCGAACATTGCCAGCGCCTGCTCGACCATATCGTCCGCGCGCGTGGCAGCGGGGGCAATACGCGGCTTTCGCGCCACCTTCTTGGCGACGCGTCCCTTCACCGTCTTCGGCTTTGCGATTGTCGTGCTACGCTTCCGCGGGGTGCGCGGCGCGCGCGATGTCAGCGCCATAGGATGCCCACTCGTCTTGCGCACCATGCCATAGCGGAGCGGGCGGAGTCACGCCGGCGGCTGCATCGAGGTTGGGATAACCTTACCCGTATCACTGCGGATCAATATGAGTTGTGCAGCGGCAATCCCACCAGTCGACGGATATCCGACGCTGTTGCTCCCTCTTCGCGCCATGTGCGAAGGGTTTTGGAGCTGATCGATTTCGACAGCTTCGCTCCGTTTGCATCGCGCAGCAGCGCGTGATGCCGATAGACCGGCGCGGGCAGGCCGAGCAATTGCTGCAGCAAGCGATGCACGCTGGTGGACCAGAACAGATCCTGGCCGCGAACCACATCGGTCACACCCTGCAACGCGTCGTCGATGACGACGGACAGATGATAACTGGTGGGCACCTCCTTGCGCGCCAGGATGACATCGCCCCAGGCGGCCGGCAGCGCCTCGACCTCACCGGTCTCGCCATCCGGGCCGGCGCCGCGTTCCTGCCAAACCAATGGACCGGCCTGAGCGATGGCCGCCACCATATCGAGCCGCAGCGCCATCGGCGCGCCGGCCTGCGTCAGGCGGGCGACCTCCTCGGCGGGTTGGGATTTCGCCGTGCCGGGATACAGCGGCGCGCCGTCGGGATCGCGCGGCCAAGGGCCGTTCGCCTCTGCCGCCGCCACCAGTTGCGCAATCTCGGTCCGGCTCTCGAAGCTCGGATAGAGCTGCCCCATTCGCGCCAGCCGGTCGCAGGCGCCACGATACGCATCGAAATGCTCGGACTGCCGGCGCACCGGCGTGTCCCAGGCGATGCCGAGCCAGGCCAGATCGTCGACAATCGCCGCTTCGAATTCCGGCCGGCAACGCGTGCCGTCGATATCCTCGATCCGCAGCAGACATCGCCCGCCGGACTGCTGCGCCAGATCGAAATTCAGCAGCGCCGAATAGGCATGCCCGAGGTGCAGATAGCCGTTCGGGCTGGGAGCGAAGCGGAAGGTGCGGGCCGGGCTCATGGAGCTTTCATAGCACCTTCATATCCGGAACGACGAGATCGGCGATTATATGCAGAACGGCAGATATCGATCGATACCTGCCGTTCTGATCTGGCGCGCGACGTCCGAAGTGCAGCCCGGCTTACGACTCCGCCGGCCTGCCGCTTTGAATGACGACCACGCGGCTGCCGGTTTTGACGCGGTTGTAGAGATCGACGATGTCCTGGTTCATCAGCCGGATACAGCCGCTGGAAACGGCATGGCCGATGGTCTCAGGCTCCGTCGTGCCGTGGATGCGAAACATGGTGTCGCGGTCGCCCTGATAGAGATACAGCGCGCGCGGCCCGAGCGGGTTGTCGATGCCACCCACCATGCCGCTGGCGAGAGGGCGATAGCGTGCCGGCTCGCGGTTCATCATGTTCTCGGTCGGGCTCCAACGCGGCCACTCCGCCTTGCGCCGGATGGTCGCGTTGCCCGCGAAAGCAAGGCCGGCCTTGCCGACACCGATGCCATAGCGCATCGCCTTGCCATCGCCTTCGACGAGATAGAGATGGCGCGCGGCGGTATCGACGACGACGGTGCCGGCCGGCTCGCGGGTGCGATAATCGACGCGCTGGCGCAGCATGTCCGGGCTGACCTGGCTGACATCGATCGCAGGCAGCGTGTGCTCACCGTCGCGCAACTCGGCATAGGCACCGGAACCGGCGAGACCGCCAAAGCCGCCGGACGACATGCTGCCATTGCTGGCACAACCGGCCAGAAGCGCCGACGCCACGACAATCGCCAGCAAGCCTGACACACGAGATCCACCGAAACGCGACATCCAATTCCCCTTGCATCCGCCCAACCACGGCGGCTGCACTCTGATACATGTCGTGTTGCGACGTGCCGGCTCAATAAAACGTCATCGGGCCCCATAGCTCTTGCATCGCGGCGCTTTGCGCGCAGCTGTTGTCATCGCGCCACAGTGTTTGCGCGGTGCGCGAAACCTCAAGCTGCATCACTATCCGGATGCACGAGAGGTCAGCGTGCGGTTCCCAATGTCAGTGGTAGCCAATAATAGACGGCGAGCGTGATCACCGTCATGGCGAGAATGTTGAGCCATAGTCCGGCGCGGGCCATGTCTTTCACCGCGAGTTCGCCGGCACTGTAAACCGCCGTATTCGGTGGCGTGGCCACGGGCAGCATGAAACAGGAGCCGGCAGCCAGCGCCGCGGCCGCCATCAGCATCAACGGATCCATCCCGATCGCGACACCCAGTCCGACGCACAGGGGCAGAACCAGATTCGACACCGCCGTGTTGGACAGAACCTCG
The DNA here is from genome assembly GCA_004173095.1 of Bradyrhizobiaceae bacterium. Classification (GTDB taxonomy): domain Bacteria; phylum Pseudomonadota; class Alphaproteobacteria; order Rhizobiales; family Xanthobacteraceae; genus Tardiphaga. The sequence continues at coordinate 8,725 of SDZE01000326.1, read as the reverse complement.
GTCATTGCCAGCACGATCAGTGTGAGCAGCGCGATGATCATGAGGCCGCTGAAATCCTTGAGGAAGCCGAGTGATTCGCCGAGCCAGCTATTGACCCCGGCATCGGAGAAACTCGCCGCCAGCGCCAATCCGCCGCCGAACAGGACGAGGATGCCCCAGGGCAATTCCTTCATGTCGTCCCATTCCAGGATGCGCTCCGATCCCTGACGTGCGGGCAACACGAACAACGCCACGGTCGCCACCATCGAGATCGCAGCGTCGTGGACATAGCCCAGGCCGATCATCGATTTGAAAACCCACAGGCATGCGGTGGCGAGGAAAGCGATGCCGACGGTTTTTTCCTCGACGCTCATCGGCCCCAGTCTGCGCTTTTCGTCCTTCACGAGTTCGGAGGCGCCTGGCCGTTCCTGTTTGACCGGGAATGCGAAGCGCGTGAGGTAGAAATACAGGAAAGCGAGAAGCAGGAGCGAGATCGGTCCGGCAAAGGCGAGCCACTGGGCGAACGTCACGGTGTGGCCAAGCTGCTCGCGCGCGATGCCCGACAGTAGTGCGTTCGGCACTGCCGCTACCAGTGTCGCCAGGCCTCCGATCGTGGCGCTGTAAGCCACCGCCAGCAGAATGCATTTGGCGAAGCGCTGCGCATCCGACTCGTCCAGTATGTTCTTGGCCCGTATCTCGGCGATCAAGGCGAGCGCCACCGGCAGCATCATCAAGGCTGTGGCCGAATTCGAAATGAACAAGGTCAGAAACGACGTCGCGAGGATGATGCCCAGGACGATGCGGTGGCTCGCCGTGCCGACGGCATCGATGATCGTCAACGCGATGCGCCGGTGCAGATTCCATTTCTGGATGGCCAGCGCGAGCACGAAACCGCCCATATACATGAAGACGACGGGATTGCCGTAAGCGGGTGCAACGACATCGATCGACGCCCCGCCGGATATCGGCAGCAGGAATAGCGGGATCAACGCCGTGACGGCGAGCGGCAATGCTTCGGTGATCCAATAGACGGCCATCACCACGGTGCAGGCCATCACGGCCAGTCCGGCGTGACCGATGCCCTCCTTGGGCATCAGCCAATACAGCAGCAAGCCGAGCGCGGGCCCCAGTCCCAGCCCGATCCGCTGGGTTGTCGTCATGGCTTTCGCTTTCCGCACCTTGTCCAGTCCAGAAACCGTCGCAACAGACGTATGAGCCATGCAAAACTCCGACAGAAGAGAAAGCAAACGGTCCGCTCGACCATGGGTAGACATGATGTCGGTGGCACCACATGCAATCGCGTCAGATCGACGCCCTTCGTCGCTCAATGTCTGGAAAACGAGCGCAATCGCATGGCCGCGCAATCACGCTGAAATTTTCACATCGGCCGAGAAGCGTCGCCGGCTATCGCACGGCTTGCGTCTCATAATGCGAAGCAATCGCAGCTGCGGATCGCGGCTTGCATCGTCACCTGCGACATATTAGAGCAACAGCCGCGTGAGGCTTCGCGTAACCCCCGATGAGAACTTCAGATGACAAGCGTTCGCAGTCTTGCGCAAGGCAGCATTGCCGTTGGTGTGCTCGTACTCGGATTGAAGTACTGGGCCTATCATCTCACCGGCAGCGTGGCGTTGCTGTCGGACGCGATCGAAAGCATCGTCAATGTGGTGACAGCGCTAGTTGCCTTCATGGCGATCAGCCTCAGCGCCAAGCCGGCTGACGACGAACATCCTTACGGCCATCACAAGGCCGAGTATTTCTCGGCGGTGATCGAGGGCGTGCTGATCGTGCTCGCGGCCTTGCTGATCCTGCGCGAGGCTTACGGCTCCTATCTCGCGCCGCGCCAGCTCGATACCCCGTGGCTTGGGCTCCTGGTCAACGGTGCTGCGACCGTCATCAATGCCGGCTGGGCGTGGCTGCTGGTCACGCGCGGCCGGGCCCGGCGCTCGCCCGCGCTGGTCGCGGACGGACGCCATTTGTTCACCGACGTGGTGTCCTCACTCGGCGTCCTGGCCGGCGTCGCGGTCGCGGCGCTCACGGGCATCGCCGTGCTTGACCCGATCCTGGCCGCTTTGGTGGCGCTGAACATCCTGTGGGCCGGATGGGTGCTGATGAAGCAATCGCTGAGCGGGCTGATGGACGAAGCCATCGAGCCGGCGATGCTGGCCACCATCAAGCAGACCATCTCGGCTCAGGCGCTCGGCGCCATCGAGGCGCATGATCTGCGCACCCGCCGGGCCGGCCGCATGACCTTCATCGATTTCCATCTCGTCGTCGCCGGCGACACCACCGTGAGTGCCGCACATGACATCTGCGACAATCTGGAGCGGGCGATCCGCGCCGAGATCGGCGAAGCGCTGATCACGATCCATGTCGAGCCGGATGACAAGGCCAAGCACTCCGGCATCGTGGTTCTATGATCAAGCGCCGGATTTGATCTGCCGCCTTTGACAGGTCCGTGCCTCATGCTAGTCATGGGGCGAGGATCGCTCTTGTGACATATGGATCGCGCAAACGCTGGTTTGGCGCCGTGGCCTGTTTGGCCGCGGTCTATGCGCTCGCGCTCAATGTCGTGCTGTCCAGCCTGATCCTCGCATCGGTATCGCCGGCGGCGCAGGCCGCGGGCTTCGAAATCTGTTTCACCCATCCTGATCTCGCAGCCGCGCCCGACGACCGCGGCAAGACCACCGCGCCCGCCACGGTGCATTGCCCGCTCTGTGTCGGCACCCATGCGCCGGGCGCACCGCCGGCCATCACCACGTTCTCCGTCTCGCGCATCGCTATCACGATGGCGCCGATCGCCACACCAGGCGCGCATGTCGTCGCGGTGCAGGCAACCTCCGACCACCGGGCGCGCGCGCCACCGCAATTGAGCTGACGTCCCACGTCGTCTCGCGCCGCGCTTTGCGCGTGCGTGATCAGTTCAATCCGGTGGAGTTTCACCCTATGCAATCCGCTTCCATGCGGCTGCGCGGCGCTTTGCTCGCATCCGCAACCATGCTCGCGCCGAGCGTGGCGTCGGCCCAATCGGCCTCCTTCACTCCGCTGCCCGCGGTCACCGTCGATCCACCCGCACAGCAACGTGCGATCACGACACGCAAGCCACGACAGACCACGTCCAGTGGCAGCGCCGGGCGCAACGCCGCGGCGCCGGTCGCAACGCCTGCAGCGAGTGCTGCATCGGCGCCGGGCGTACCCGGCTCCCTCACCGTGCTGACCGCGCAACAGGCGCTTCGCGAGATCCAGCGGACGCCCGGCGGCGTCGCGCTGGTGACGGCGGATGCGTGGCGGAACTCCACGCCCTCCAGCACCATCAAGGACGTTCTCGACTACGTGCCCGGCGTGTTCGCGCAGCCGAAATGGGGCGACGACACACGGCTGTCGATCCGCGGCTCCAGCCTGTCGCGCAATTTCCATCTGCGCGGCGTGCAGCTCTATATGGACGGCATCCCCATCAACACTGCAGATGGCTACGGCGATTTCCAGGAGATCGATCCGACCGCCTATAAATATGTCGAGGTGTACAAGGGCGGCAACGCGCTGCGCTTCGGCGCCAATTCGCTCGGCGGCGCCATTAACTTTGTGACGCCGACCGGGCGCGATCCGTTTATCAACGGCGTCTCGCTCGACATGGGCGCATTCGGGTTCAGGAGGCTGCAGGCCTCGACCGGCGGCGCCAATGGTCCATGGGACGGCTTCATCACCGCCTCCACGCAGTCAGCGGACGGCTATCGCGACCATAGCTATGGCGATGCGACGCGCGTCAGCGGCAATGTCGGCTATCAGTTCTCACCGGATTTCGAGACCCGATTCTATCTCAATGCCAACAGCGTGCGGCAGCGCATTCCCGGCTCGGTGACCAAGGACACCGCGCTGACTGCGCCGATAACGGCGGCAGCGAACAACATCGCGCTGGACCAGCAGCGCAACATCGATACGGTCAGGCTCGCCAACAAGACGACGATCCGGCTCGACAACACCACCATCGATTTCGGGGTGTTCGGCGTCGATCGCCACCTAATGCATCCGATCTTCCAGTATCTGGATTATCGCTATCAGGACTATGGCGGCTTCGCGAAGGTCACCGACGATCGCATCATCGGCGGCTATCGCAACGTGCTGGTGGCCGGCGTCAACCTTCTCAATGGCCGCATCGACAATACCCAGTATGTCAATGTCGCCGGGCAGAAGGGCGCGCTGGCCTCGTCGTCGCTCGACCGTTCGAGGAACACGTCGGTCTATGTGGAGAACTCGCTCTATGTCTTGCCGAGCGTCGCCTTGATCGGCGGCACGCAGTTTCTCTATGCGACGCGCAACCGGCAGGACCGCTTCCTCAGCGACGGCGATCAATCCGGCGCCACAGAATTCAATCTGTGGAGTCCGAAGGGCGGCGTGCTGTGGAATATCGATCCGACCTGGCAGGCCTATGCGAATGTCTCGCGCAGCGCGGAGGTGCCCAGCTTCGGCGAGAGCTCGTCGGGCCCGGGCATTCCGACCATCCCCTTCACCAGCATCCGGCCGCAGCGCGCCACCACCTACGAGATCGGCACGCGCGGACGGCGACCGGACCTGACCTGGGAACTGACGGGGTATCGCGCCAATATCACCGATGAATTGCAGTGCCTTTATAGTGCGTTCGGCAATTGCAACGTCACCAATGCCGACCGTACCATCCATCAGGGCATCGAAGCGGGCCTCGGGATCGCCGTGCTGAAGGGCATGTTCGATGCGTCGGCGCAGCCGGACAGGCTGTGGCTGAACATGGCCTACACGCTGAACGACTTCCGTTTCGACAATGATCCTCTCTACGGCAACAATGTGCTGCCCGGCGCGCCGCGTCATTATCTGCGCGCCGAACTGCTCTACAAGCACGCCAACGGTTTCTATCTCGGACCTAATGTCGAATGGGTGCCGGACTCCTATTTCGTCGATAGTGCCAATACGCTGAAGACCGAGCCTTACGCGCTGCTCGGCCTGAAGGCGGGCATCGACAATGGCGGTCCCTATTCAGGCTATATCGAGGCCCGCAACGTGCTGGATACCCGCTACATCGCCTCTGCCAGCATCCTCAACGTGGCGACGGCAGCGTCGCCTCTGTTCGAACCCGGCACCGGTCGCGCCATCTATGCCGGCGTCAAGGCACGGTGGTGACAATGAATTTTCAAGCTGAACCATCAATCACGAAAGGACATCCCATGATCACGCGTTCTCTGCTGCTGATCGCAGCACTCGGCACTGCAGCCATACCGGCTTCCGCCCATGTGTTCGTGCAGAGCGGCACCGCCACCATCGGCGGCTCGTATCGTGCGGTTCTCGCCGTGCCGCATGGCTGCGGCGCTTCGCCGACGACGAAAATCACCGTGCAGATTCCTGAAGGCATGATCGCCGTGAAGCCGATGCCGAAGCCGGGCTGGCTGATCGAAACCAAGAAAGGGCCTTATGCCCAGAGCTACGACTTCATGCACGGCATGAAGGCCTCCGAAGGCGTCAAGCAGATTTCATGGAGCGGCAAGCTCGGCAACGAGTTCTATGACGAGTTCGTATTCTCCGCCTATCTGCCGGCGTCGTTGAAAGCCGATGCACCGCTCTATCTGCCGACACTGCAGAGCTGCGAGAGCGGCTCCGAGGACTGGGCGCAGATCCCCGCCGCAGGACAGGACGCCCACAGCCTGAAATCACCAGCGCCTGCGGTGCGTCTTGCCGCAGCGGCACCGACGGATGCCATGGCGCAGATGGCGAGCATGGTGCATGCAGGCGACCTGATGATCTCGACACCTTGGACGCGCGCCACGCCGCCGTCCGCCAAGGTCGCCGGCGGCTATCTCACCATCACCAATAACGGCAAGAGCAGCGACAAGCTCATCGGCGGCTCGTTCGCAGGCGGCAGCCGCATCGAGGTGCATGAGATGAGCGTGACCGACGGCGTGATGCGCATGCGCCCGCTCAATGACGGACTCGAGATCAAGCCCGGCGCCACCGTCAAACTCGAGCCCGGTGGCTATCACCTGATGCTGATGGATTTGAAGAAGCCGTTTTCCAAGGGCGACAAGGTGAAGGCGCAGCTGCAGTTCGAGAAAGCCGGCAAGGTCGATATCGATCTCGACGTCAATGCCGTCGGCGCATCGGCACCGGCCAGCAGCGGCCACGCTCACTGACCGCACGCACCGTCATCGAGGGATGGCGGATGGACCAACGAGACGGGATCGCCGCGGCGCGGTCTCGTCAGCCTCGGCAGCGGTTACAGACCTGCTGCTACAGATGCTCAATGCAGCCGCGGTGTCTTCAGCATGCGGGTGCGATCGGTCGAAACCAGTTCGACGTCGAACGTGTCGCCACCGCGGTACAAAGTGAGCGGCACGTCGCAGCCGGCGGCGCCGAGCCCCCACAGCGCGCGGTAGAACCCGGCGGAGTCGTGCACTTCCTCGCCATCCACGGCCAGGATGACGTCGCCGGTCTTCAGCTCGGCACGCGCCGCCGGACCTTTTTTGGCGATGCCGACCACCACCACCTTGTCTTCGACCTCGGCGGCGTAGAGCCCGAGCCAGGGCCGCGGCGCCTGGTCGGCGCGGCCGAATTTTCGCAGGTCATCGAGCACCGGCTTCAACAAATCGATCGGCACGATCATGTTGAGGTGCTCGTTCTGCCCGGCAAGCTCGCGCTCGATCTGCAGCGAGCCGATGCCGATCAGTTCGCCATTGCCATCGATCAGCGCGGCGCCACCCCAATTCGGATGCGCGGGGTGCGTAAAGAAGGCGTCGTCGATGAGATATTCCCAATAGCCGGCGAATTCCTGAACCGCAGCGATCTTGCCGGCGACCGAACGCGTGCGTCCGCCGACGCCGCCGATCACCACGCGATCGCTGCGTTTTGCGGCACTGGAATTGCCGAGCTTGATCGGTGTTGCATCGATCGCGCCGAGAGCCTGAACCAGACCGAATCCCGACTCCTGATGGATGCCGAGCACCGTGCCCGGCACGACACTACCGTCGCCGAGATGTATCCAGATGGTTTCAGCTTCGGTGATGAGATAGCCGATCGTCAGGATCAGGCCGTCATCGATCAGCACGCCGTTGCCGGCGCGTTCAGTGCCCAGCGTCTCGGCCGTGAAAGCATCGTCGGGAATGATGCAATGAAGGCCGACCACTGCTTCCAGCGCGCGATCGAGATCGAAACCGAAATCTTCCGCGCGCGGCTGCACGGCGGATGGCACTTTCCATTCGGTCAATGACGGCATCAACATCTCCTCGTCCGTATCGCCCGCCTGTGAAACATATAGGAACCGATCGGCGTTGCAAAAGTCCGCCGCGGCACCCGTTTTCGTCCTAGCGCCCGTCCAGCCAGTCGAGCAGCACGGCATTGATTTCACGCGGGTAGCAGTGGCTGAGATCGTCCAGCTCTCGATAGGTGACATGCGCGCCGGCCAAGCCAAGTGCATCTCGCGCCTCGCGTGCAGTCTGCACCGGGAACATCCAGTCGAGACGACCATGGGTGAGATGGATCGGCAGCCCGCGCAGGCGGTCCGCATCGGCGACCTGCGCCATCAGCGGATGGAACGTGGCCGACACCGGAGCGAGATGAGTGAACGGCGAATCCGCGCGCAGGCCGCTGACATGGCAGAAGGTGCCGCCATCGCTCATGCCGGTGAGCAACCGGCGCGACGGATCGATCGCGTAGCGCTGCGCGGTGCGATCAACGATCTGCAAGAGGTTCGGCGTATCGGGATCGTCGCCCATCAGCGCCCATGTATTGCCAATCGCCGTCGGCGCGATCAGGATCGCACCACGCGCGCGGGCATCGGCAAGCCAGCTCCACAGGAATGCGCGGCCATTGCCGGAACCGCCATGGAGCGCGACCACCAGCGGCCAGGCGCGATCGGGCGTATAGTATTCCGGCACATAGAGCGAATAGCCGCCCCGCGCGCCCGGCTCGCCGTCGTGCATAACGCCGGTGTTGTCTGCCGCTGGCTGTGCCAGCCGCTCGGCAAAGGCTGGATCATCACGCGACGGCGGCGGCAGAAAGAAGCTGCTGACCGGCGGCAACCGCGCCACCGTCGCATACAGCGCCTCTTGCGCGCGCGGCGAATGGCGCAGCGCGCGAAACACCGTGGTGATGTCGCCATCCGGCTGCTGCGCTGTCCGCAGGCCGGCGATGCCGGCCAGAACCGACTCCGTCGCCGCGTCGAGTTGACGGCGCATATCCGCGAATTCGGGCGGCCAATCGCCGAGTCCCGCTTGCGCGGCCTGAAGCGGCTGTTCGGGTTGCCCGACGGCATCCATCACCGCATCAAATGCCGGCGGATGCAGATTGCGTGCGACGAATTGCAGAGCCTCGAGGCCCTGCAGCAGCGGCGGCAGTAATGCCACGATGTCGTCGATCACCTTGTCGCTCATCCGCCCCCTCGTCGACCGCAATTGGCCACGCACCGCCGCCGTCGATCTCGAACCGGTCGGCGTGAGGACGCTGTCACCAGACTCATAAGGCTGTCATATTAACCAAGAAAATCCAATGATCACGTCGAGTGTGAGACTCATAAGATTGTCGCGTGAGACTCAATTGAATGTAATGAAGAGCCTTCTGAGCCTCATAAGACCGTAACGTTTTGGAGGACAATAGAGTTTAGGTTGCATCGTCCGTTCCGCACTTTGGATGTCGGCTGGCAGACCGAACAGGGCAAGTTCTCGGGCACGGGAAACGGCGAATTTGATGACTTTGCCTACTTCGTAAAGCGCGTCTGTCGTCGAGCTTC